>DCJB01000074.1:11974-12572 GCA_002317325.1 Bacteroidales bacterium UBA1711 | reverse complement strand
CCCACCGTCCAGCCGGCAGCCGCCCCCGAGGGCAGCACCTGCCTCCTCGCACCCTCCTGCACCGCATATCACACCATCGAAAACCGCAGCCCCCACCTGCCCCCCAGCCTCCATCGCGCCGGCTACGCCTTCGGCTGCGACTGCTGCCAACTCGTCTGCCCCCACAACCTCCATGCACCCGTCCGCTACCAACTCACCGACCAGCGCAAACAAGAGCTCGAAGCACTCGCCGCTGCCGACCCCGCCCAATTCGCCCGTGCCGCCAAACACTCCGCCCTCAGCCGCATCAATTACGCCCAATGGCAGCGCAACCTCACCCCGAACCAAGAACTATAAATTATTAATTCTTAATTCTCTCATCATACTCCACACGGTATCCATCGTCAATCACCACGGCCAGACAGTAATCGTCCATTATTGTCAGCGTTCTGATTCTCGGTATCTTAGCGGAGGCAATTTGGTCATCAACTGATTGTCCCACATTTCTTGAAACTCATCCGAATGCAGCGAGAGCCATTCCCTCACAAGTTCTTGGGCTTTGGCAGGGAGGTCTCCCTCGAACATCTCGAAAGTCTTGATGTTGAATAGACCCACATAC
>DCJB01000074.1:9999-11840 GCA_002317325.1 Bacteroidales bacterium UBA1711 | reverse complement strand
CAGCTCCCGCAACTCATTTTGTGAGGTTTTTTGCGGTCTTTCGGCTTTTTTTCGTACCTTTGCAGCCAGTTCTGATACCGCCTCATCTCCAAGAATTACCAACAACATATTGATATGAGTTTAATTAAATCTATCTCCGGCATCCGCGGAACCATCGGCGGCAAGCCGGGCGACGGGCTGAGCCCCATCGACGTGGTGAAGTTCACCACCGCATTTGCCACCTTCCTCCAGCGCCGCAACTGCCGCGGCAACCGCCTCACCCTCGTGGTGGGCCGCGACGCACGCCTCTCGGGCGCCATGGTTGACCGCTTGGTGGTCGGCACCCTGCAGGGTATGGGCATCAACGTGATTGAGACCGGCCTATCTACCACCCCCACCACCGAACTCACCGTCATCGACAAACAAGCCGACGGCGGCATCATCATCACCGCCTCCCACAACCCCAAGCACTGGAACGCCCTCAAGCTGCTCAACAGCCGCGGCGAGTTCATCGACGCTGCCGAGGGGGCGGAAGTCATCCGCCTCGCCGAAGCCGAAGACTTCGACTACGCCGATGTGGACAGCCTCGGACAGGTGGTAGAGGACCTCGACACCATCGACCACCACATTGAACGCGTCCTCGCCCTGCCACTGGTGGACCGCGAAGCCATTGCCAAAGCCCGCTTCCGGGTGGCCGTTGACGCGGTCAACTCGACGGGCGGCATTGCCATCCCCCGCCTGCTGCGCGCCTTAGGCGTGGACGACGTGGTGGAACTCAACTGCGAACCCACAGGCCACTTCGCCCACAACCCCGAACCCATACCGCAGAACCTCACACAGATTGCCGACACCGTGGCACGGCAGAAGTGCGACCTCGGCATCGTGGTTGACCCCGACGTGGACCGCCTCGCCCTCGTGTGCGAAACGGGCGAAATGTTCGGCGAGGAATACACCCTCGTGAGCGTGGCCGACTATGTGCTCCAGCACACCCCCGGCAACACGGTCTCCAATATGTCCTCTTCGCGCGCCCTGCGCGACGTAACCCGCCGCTACGAAGGCTGCCAGTATGCGGCTTCCGCCGTGGGCGAAGTCAACGTCACCACACTCATGCGTCAAACCGGCGCCGTGATAGGCGGCGAGGGCAACGGCGGCGTCATCTACCCCGCCCTCCACGCCGGACGCGACGCGCTGGTGGGCGTGGCGCTCTTCCTCACCCTCCTCGCCAAAAAGGGCATGAAGGTGAGCGAACTCCGCAAGACCTACCCCGACTACATCATCTCCAAGAACCGCATGGACCTCAAGCCCGACATGGACGTGGACGCCCTCCTCAAGAAGGTGGCCGCCCAGTACCAGGCCGACAAGGGCTGCCAGGTGAACACCATCGACGGCGTGAAAATCGACTTCGAGGACGGCTGGGTACACCTGCGCAAGAGCAACACCGAACCCATTATCCGCATCTACAGCGAAGCCCACACCGAGACCCGCGCCAACGAACTGGCCCAGCAGGTGATGGCTCAAATCTGACCGCAGCAGCGGCACAAAAGGGAGCGGCCTCCGAAACGCACGTTTCGGAGGCCGCTCCTCTTTGTGGCGACAACAGGGTCCGTTCACTCCTCATCGACAAGGAAGCGCAGGTCTTCCAGCGTCATGGTGTGACCCACATTGGCCCCCTCAAGGAGGGCATCGGCCATCTCGCGCTTGGTCTTGTGGAGACGGAGGATCTTCTGCTCTATGGTGCGGTCGCTCACGAGGTGATAGACGGTGACGTTCTGCGTCTGCCCGATACGGTAGGCACGGTCGGTGGCCTGCTGCTCGATGGCGGGGTTCCACCAAGGGTCAAGGTGGATGACGTAGTTGGCCCC
>DCJB01000074.1:0-9893 GCA_002317325.1 Bacteroidales bacterium UBA1711 | reverse complement strand
GGGGGTGCTGCCGTCAAGGTAGAGATACTGCATTCCTTCCATGTCGTCCAAAGCCTTGCGGGCCTGGGCAAGGAAGGAGGTGAACTGGCTGAAGACCAGCACGCGGTTTCCGCCCATCACCACCTGCTCTACCAGCTCCTTGAAGGCTTCGATTTTGGACGAGCCACCGGCCCACTCTTTGGAGACCAAGGAGATGGAACAAGCCGCTTCGCGGAGGCGGGTTATCATGGAGAGGACGTTCACGCCCACCTTCTGCTCCTCCTCCATGGTCTCCTGCGCCGAGAGACGCAGAGCCTCGTAGGCGGTGCGCTCGGCACTGCTGAGGTTGACGAGGTGGACTATCTCGGTCTTCTCAGGCAACTCCTCGACTACCTCGGCCTTGGTGCGGCGCAGGAGGAAAGGCGATATGGCCCGGCGCAGCTGCGACTGCACAGCCTTGTTCTCGTCCCGCTCGATGGGGAGGATATAGCGGTTGGTGAAGTGCTCGAAGGTGCCGAGGAGGCCGGGGTTGATAAACTGGAAGAGGTTCCAGAGTTCGGCAAGATAGTTCTGAACGGGCGTGCCTGTGAGGAGTATGCGGGCCTCGGCCTGCAGGTCCATGGCGGCGGAGGACATCTTGGTGTTGCGGTTCTTGATGGTGTGCGCCTCATCAAGGACCACGAGGTCCCACTGCTTCTGCCGCAGCAGTTCGGCCTCGCGGACGAGGAGTCCGTAGGTGCACAGCACCACGCCATGGTCCGCAGCCGAAGAAATGGCGGCGGCACGGTCTTCCTCCTCGTTGAGGAGGGTCACATCGAGGGTGGGCGCGAAGCGCTGGAGTTCCGACTTCCAGTTGTACAGCACCGAGGCAGGACTCAGCACCAGCGCCGCCCCGCGGTCGGCGCGGTGGAGCATGAGGGCGATGGTCTGGACGGTCTTGCCAAGACCCATATCGTCGGCAAGACAGGCGCCGGCGCCCCAGTAGGTGAGGCGCGCCATCCAGCGGAAGCCCTCCTCCTGATAGTCGCGCAGCTGCGCCTTGAGCTGCGAGGGGATGGGCACCTTCAGCTCGGCAGCCTCCTGCACCTTTTTCTTGAGCTGGGCAAAGCCTCGGTCGGCCTTGAGCGAGGTGTTGTTCTTGTCAAGCACCTCGGCAATGGCCCCCACCTGATAGCGGGGGATATGGGCGCCCTTGCGGTCGTACTGGGCCAGCTGGGCGAGGGACTGGAGCTGCTTGGCCAGCTGCTCGCCCAAGACGGCATACTCGCCCTCGCCAAGCCGCACATAGCGGCGGCCGATAAGCCCCTCGGCCATGAGCTTGAGGAACTCCGCAGATGAGAAGACCTTGCCTTCGTCCAGCTCTACGGTGCCTTCTATGTCGAACCAGCCCTCTTTGGAGGCCAGCCCCACGTTCACGCTGTTCTGCCCGCCGACTTTCTTGACCTTGTACTGGGTGCCGGAAAGCCACTCCATGGCAAAACCGTCCGGATGGGCTTGTACAAACTCAACTAAGGAGAGCATCTCATCCACCTCGATGGTGGTGCCGTCGGGGTCGAAGTCTATGCCTACCGACTCCTGAAGGTGGGCATAGTTCTCCTTTTCGGCATTGAGGTCGCGCGTCACCTGAAAACGCTCGCCCTCTGCCTCGTCAAAGACCACACGCTTGCCGATGCCCGGGGCGAGGCGAAGCATTCCGCCGGGCAGCGGCTGCACCACGGGCACAACAAAGAAGGTGTCCGCTTTGGGGGTCATACGCAGCACGATGAGCGAAGAACCATTACGCTGGGCAAGCATGGAGCCGCCTTCTAACAGCGGCGAATGGACCTCGATGACTCCCGAAATGGCCTCAAGAAACTTCTTGGTCTGCTCCTGCGCCGTGGCAGGTATGGAGCCGAGGGGAATCAGCTGGCAGAGTATGTCTCCCTGCTTTGGGTTCAGCTTGCACACCACCACCTGATTGCGGGAAAGAAAACGGATACAGATGTCCCCGCACAATTCCCCTGTAGAATCAACGACATCAGGCACGTTGGTGCTGATGAGCAGCCGGTCTTTCTTAGGCTCGACGACTATGAAGGGCGGCTCTTCGGTAATGGTGACGGGTTCCCTACTGCTGCCCGTCTCCCGGAAGACACGGTTCTCGCCCACTAAAAAGGGCAGCACATCTACAGCCGGTATTGCCCTGCTGTAGAAACATCCAGTACGCAAATGCTGCGCCACCTGACGGTCGGCTTCGTTCATACAGGCAATGGAACAGCCGAGGTAGTTGCTAAAAACGACACTCTTCCCCACACCCCAACTGCCGTTCTTGAGCCGCCGCTGCTCACGTATTTCTACGGTGTTATTGTTTTGCAGCAGATAGACTATGCGGGTATCGGCGGCGGTGTTCTGGGCCTCCTTCGCTATTGAGTTGGTCAAATCTTCCATGACAACCTCCCAGCGTTCCTTGACGGCAATGGAGGCCATCACCGGATGGGGACCGTAGGCGGAGGCCAACTCGGCGATGGGCTTGCCCATAATCCCCGATAGTTCATACCTCAGTATCGCGAGTCGGGGTGTTCGACTGTAGTCTTCTTGGCTCAAGCCGCAGGCTTTGGCATCGTACTTCAGAAAGGCGGCCGCCAACTTGGCCACCGACCGAGTGAGTTCTGTGTTGTATATGGGCCTCATCCTGTCTCCCAATAGGTCGGGTTTGACTTGGGTGCCGGTAGGATGGAGAATGCGTGCTGCAATTGCCATTGCGCCATCATAGACATATTGGTCAACGAATGGCTGCTTCACAACGAGCTGTTGTGCCTTCTTGCGCGTCTCGGGCGTGTTGCACCTGAGGTAGCAGGCCATCAGCATAAGGGTCAGCAAAGGGTTTACGTAGATATTCTTCACCGCCGCATATTTATTGTTGAGCTTGAGCGACTTGCCGAAAAGGGCAAGCGCCCCCTCATTGTCGTCTCGATAGAGTGCCTGAATAGCCTTGACGGCCAGCGTCGCCGGATTGTCCGGAAGCGATGGGTCGGGAACCGTGCCGAATGTCAGATACCGATGACAGGCCAGAAGTGACGGGAGGTTGCTGTCAACATCGGGACACTGGCTGCACTTGACCAATTCCTCCACCCAGTCCACATTCTCCACATTCATATCCTCTCTAAAAAGCAACCCACTCAAAGCCAAGCTATAGACAGGGACAACCAACTGAGGGGGGAGTTCAAGAAAGACGTTCTTGAACTCCCTGCAAAAGACTATCGGGACGAAGTATCCGGCTATTTCCTTCTGGTAGCTCCACCGATCTAACCAAGCCAAGATAAAAGATTTCACCCTGTCGCCCAAAATTGCCTCCGACAGCTCCCAAATGGATTTGCTGAACTCCGAAGCGTTGTTGATTGAACTGAAGAGCCTCTTCCACTCGGGGTGGTAGCAGATGCCGTTGAGGCAGACTATCAGATGGTACTGTGGGAAGACAGTGAACCCCCAAAATATGTTATAGTTTTTGCCTATAAAGCCTCGGGCAGAAAGCGTATTCAAATCGTCATCAATCTTAGTAGTACCGTATCCAAACCGGCGGACAAGCTGATTCAAATCGTATGTGCTCAGCCTTTCTCCCAAGTAGGCTATGGCGCAGAGTAGGAAGTATTGTCGCTCGGTAAGTCCCTCTTTGTCGAGACGAATTGATTCGGGGAGTGTTTTCATCAAGCTATCTATTCTTTCTTTTTGTCAATGATTACTATTCGGCAACGAGTGCGGCATACGGCGGCCGCGGCGGCCGCTCCCCTACCTTTCGGGGGCGCATATCCACACGATGATGTATGCCCAAAAGCCGATGGAGCAGCACAGCAGGGCAATGAGGAAAATGATTCGCACTATCGTGGGATCAATATTCAGGTATTCGGCTATGCCGCCGCACACACCGGCTATTCGCCGGTCGGTGAGGCTTCGCCTCAGTCGTTTCACGTTTTTTTCCATTTCGCAGCATTGCTTGGACACGGACACATCGGCAGTCCGCCGACGGACTGGGCCGTCAGCGGGCTGCCGACACCCATGCCGGTATCTTTTTACTTGGCTATCAGCCCGCGGTCGCGGAGCAGGGGCTCCACGCTGGGCTCCTTGCCGCGGAAGTCGCGGTAGAGGGTCATCGGGTCAACCGTGTTGCCGCTCTCCAAGAGGTGGCGGAACTTCTTGGCCAACTCGGGGTTGAAGAGGTCGCCGCTCTCTACAAAGGCGGCAAAGGCATCATGGTCGAGTATGGCCGTCCAGGTGTAGCTGTAGTAGCCCGCATCGTAGCCCGTGGTGAAAATGTGCTGGAAGTAGGGACTCTTGTAGCGGCTGATAATCTCGGGTATGAGGCCTATCTTGTCCAAGTGTTCCTTCTCAAAGGCGTTGGGGTCGATGGGCTGCTTGGCCGAAATGCTGTGGTAGTCCATGTCAAGCAGCGAGGCAGCCAGCAGTTCGGTGTTGATGAAGCCCTGCCCGTAGGTCTGGGCGGCGGCTATCTTGGCTATCAGGTCGTCAGGGATGGCCTCGCCGGTCTGGTAATGTTTGGCGTAGCTCTTCATCACCTGCGGGTTGCGGCACCAGTTCTCCATTATCTGCGAGGGCAGCTCCACAAAGTCGCGCGGCACATTGGTGCCGGCCAAAGAGGGATAACGGCACTTGCTCAACAGGCCGTGGAGGGCGTGGCCGAACTCGTGGAAGAGGGTCTCGCTCTCGTCGAAGTTGAGCAGCGACGGCTTGTCGCCTGTCGGCTTGGTGAAGTTGCACACCACCTGGATGATGGGAATCACGTTCTTGCCCTCCCGGCTCATCTTCTGTCCGCGGAACTCGGTCATCCAGGCGCCGCTGCGCTTGCTCTCGCGGGGGAAGAAGTCCATGTAGAGGATGCCTATCACCTCGCCGCCGTCCATCACCTCGTAGGCACGGGCCTCTTTGTCGTAGGTGGGCAGGGCTGCGTTTTCCTTGAAGGTGACGCCGTACAGCTTGGTGGCAGTGCCGAAGGCGCCGGCAAGGACGTTCTCAAGCGAGAAATAGGGACGCACCACGTCGTCTTCGAGGGCGTACTTCTCCTTGCGAAGCTTCTCGCTATAGTAGCGCCAGTCCCACGGCTCCAGTTTGGCGCCGGGGGCGTCGGCCTTTATCATCTTCTGGTAGTCGTCGCGTTCCTGCTTGGCCTTGGCCAAGGCAGGCTCCCAAATCTGCATCAGGCAGCCATAGACGGCCTGGGGGGTCTTGGCAAGGCAGTCGTCCAGCACATAGTCGGCATGAGTGGGATAGCCAAGAATGTTGGCACGCTCGAGACGCAGGTTGGCGAGGGTGTCAATAATCTTCGTGTTGTCATATTTGCCTCCGTTGCAGCGGGTGGAGTAGGCCTCCCACATCTGATGGCGCAGGTCGCGGTCTTCGCAGTTCTGCATAAACGGCTCCCAGCTGGGCATCTGCAGGGTGAACACCAGTTTGCCCTTGGTGGCCTCGTCGGCATCAGCAGCCTCCTTGGCGGCGTTGACTTGGTCGGCGGTCAGCCCCTTCGGAGCCTCGTCGAGAACCAGCTTGTAGTCGTTGGTGGCCTTGAGCACGTTCTGAGCGAAACGGAGCGTGAGCGAGGCTATCTGCTCGTTGAGCTCGCGGAAACGGGCCTGCTGCGCCTCGGGGACATTGGCGCCGCCGCGGACAAAGCCTTTGTAGGTCTCTTCTAACAGCCGCGACTGCTCGGCATTGAGCCCCAGCGTCTCCTTTTGGTCATAGACGGCCTTGATACGGGCAAACAGTTTCGCATTCAAGGCAATGTTGTCGCCGTGAGCCGACAGCTTGGGTGTCACCTCTTCGGCTATCTTCTCCATTTCCTCGTTGTTCTCGCACTCCGAGAGGTTGAAGAATACGCCGCTCACAGTATTGAGCAGCTCGCCGCTGTACTCAAAGGCCTCAATCGTATTCTCGAAGGTAGGGGCTTCGGGGTTGTTGACGATTTGGTCTATCTCTTCCAACTGCTGCTTCATACCCTCCTCGAAAGCGGGCAGATAGTGTTCGGTCTTGATTTTCGAGAAATCGGGAATCTCAAATGGCGTGCCCCATTGGGCAAAGAACGGATTGTCCATCTTTTTCTTGCAGCCAGCAGCCAGCAGCGTCACCGCCAAGCTCACGGCCAAAATGCTTTTTTTGTTCATTATGTGGGTTTTTTGTAATTGATTCGGCTGCGCCGCTACTCCATCTCGCCCCCGCACAAGGCCTTGAGGACGTTCTCAAGGTTGGCATCGCTCAGTTTCTTGGCCTGGATGATGTTGTTCTCGTCAAGAAGGTAGATTTGGGGGGTGGAGGTGATGTCATACACCTCGTGCCAGTCCACGTTGGCCTCGCCGCCGTCAATGTGGAGCCAGGTGGGACTGTTCATTTCGTGCTTGGCGATAAATTCTTTCCACTCCTTGCGGGTCTTGTCGTCGGGCTCGCTCAGGATGGCATAGACGCCGAGGTCATACTGGTCGCGGTACTTCAGATAGATTTTGTAGGCCTCGGGAATGATATGCTGGCAGTGGCCGCACCCGGGCGACCAGAAGATGAGCAACTTCCAGCGATTGGGCATGGAGTGGAGCGAGTGCGGCACTCGGAGCGTGTCGTACATTATCAGTTCCGGCGCCTCGCGCCCCACCAACAGCCGCTCCCACTTGTTGGCACGAGCCAGCTCGGTCTCTATGCTGCTGGGCGTGGACCAGGTGTTGGCATCGCTCGCCCAATACTTCTGCACCAAGTGCACATACACCTCGTCATATACCATCACATTGCTTTGCAGATATTTCTGCGTAAGGGTGATGAGCGACCACTGAAACAGCTTGGGCGACGACATCACCCGGTCGAGATAGAGGTCGGTGTAGTGTATCAGCGTTTCGGGCAGGGCGTATTTCAGGCACTGGTCGAAGTAGGCCATCACCCGGTCGTAGAACACCCGCTTCGGAGTGCGGATGATGGCATCGGGAGCCTGCAATAGGTTGTCAAAATAATGGACGAGGTAATACTCCCGCCGCTGGTCGAGGGTCAGCGAGTCGCCTTTCTCATCTACTATCGGGGGATAGATGTCCTTGGTGGCCACCATCATCTTGGAAAGGAACATCTCGGGGTTCTTGTCAATCAGCGTCTGCTTCACGCTGTCCAACGACAGCAGCCGGGCGCGGCGGTACTTCTCAAACGATACCGAGTCCATCAGCAGGCTGTTGGTGTCAAGGTCGTCGGTCACAGCCCTATCCACCCGGTGGAAGTCGAAGAAGAACTGGTTCTGCTGGCTTCCCTTCACCTTCATATTCGAGGTCCAGTCGGGGTTCTGGGTCTCGAAAGTGAAGAAAGGCTTCTCGTGATAGACCACAAACTCCACGTATGTGCCGGCCGGATTGGCAAAGAAATAGAGACCGGGCTCAAGTGCCTCGTCCTCGCTCTCAAAGAGGAAGCGGCCCTTCGAGTCAACGCGGGCGGTATCAACCACCTCGTTCCCTCGGGCGAAATAATGCCCCATATACATCACCGTGTCCCGCCCGCCCTTGATGGTGAACGAAATCCGATACTGCGGCTTCTTGGCCCCCGCCGCTCCCGGCCACACAACCGCCGCCATCAGCGCCAGCCCCAAAACAAGTTTCTTTCTCATCTCTTTCTGCATTATGTTGTTCTATTTGCTGTCTTTGTTTGTCGTTATTATGTCAGCCTTGCGGCTCACCCGCCCGACCCAATTTCTCTTTCACCCGTTTAGGAACACATTTCCCATCGTCAATATGGTAGGAGTGATACTTTCTCTCGTCAGAGTTGGCATTCGGAGACTTGGCTTCTGCCATATACTCCATCCATCCGCCCCGCTGTGTGTCGAAGGCATACAGTCGGTTCTCCTCTTCTTCTCCTACAGCCTTTTTCATCAGAGAGGCCGCCTCGCCCCGAGAGCAAAGCAGGAGCGACACCGCCGCCCCCTTATTCGATGGGTGGCCACCGCAGCCATTTTCTCCATGTTTGGGATTCCAGTTATAGACTCTCGCCGGTCGGCGGTTCTCCGACAACCAGCCAAAGACCCCCGCCACGCTCAACGGCATTGACCGAACATCAGCCACTTCTCCCTGTCCATTATTCACAGTCCAGTCCTTCGCCCCATAGCCGGGGATATGCGTAGCCAGCAAACAAGTGTCCCCCTCACGGACGAACAGCCTCTCCGCTGCCTCTGCCCTCACCTCATCCTTGACGCTGACAATCCCGTGCCGACCCGCTATCTGAATCCGATACTCCCTGTCCGAGGCAGACACCCTTCCCCTTCTCCAGTCCTTCACATCTTCGCCATTAAGAATCTTCCTAAAATGGAAAGCACGAGAGGGATACTCATCGGGCAACTGCTCCATCGGATAGACACAGGCTTGGGCATTCTTCGAGTCATACATCACCACGCAGGACTCATCCTTGAAGAAATCCACAAAGCCCGCCAACTCTTTCACCCAGTCTCCCAATGAATCGTCAGGCGGGAGAGCATTGCACCGCCATTCGTCAGCCGTGGGGGTAACGGCAGGGTCGGAATACTCCGGAAAAACCAGCATCAACGAACACTGAGCCATACGTTAGAACCCCATTATCACCTTCAAGTCTTTGTTCATCTGGTCAAAGAAGCCTTCGGGCTGAGGACGGATTCTTCCGTCAGCCGTCACTTCCAGTTCCTTTGCCACCGACACGTGCTGCCTATCGTCGCGGTCAAAATAATAGACCGAGACCTGTTCCCGCAATACTGGCTCTTTTGCCACAGCCACAAGGGCACCGTTCACAATGTGGTCGCTGTGGGTCTCTATCATCACCTGAACGCCGGCCTTCACCGCCCGCATCACCAACATCATCAAGCCGGCTTGGGCTCCGGGGTGTATATGGGCTTCGGGGTTCTCTATCATAATCAGCGCCCCGCGTCTCGCGCTCAGCAATGCCACAACGATTGGCAAAGCATACGTCACACCGAAACCCACATTTGGCGGTGTCATGTCGGAGGTCTTGGTCTGCTCCGGGCGGTCGAAATTGTATCTCAACTTGAACGATTCTTCCGTGGCTTCCACCCTCACATTCACCCCAGGGGAGATTAGGCGCATCCACCGCCCCACCTGATCAGTGAGACGGTTTGCCACATTGGGCTCTTCACCGGGAGACAATAGCAGCATTTCGGGACGGCACTCCTCCCTCCCATAGTGAGATAGGAAATGGACGGCATACTCGCATTCTCCGTTCATCTTGGAAATTTGCCTATGACGCTCCACCACGTCGGTGTCACGTTCATACCCTTTTCTCGGTCCCCAACGGAATGCACTTATATACTGAAAATCATCAGAAAAAAGAGAACTCTTTGCAGCAAATCCACTAATCGGCACCCCCGACAGAGTGGGCAAAAATGTTTTGAGAGAGTCCACATCAAGAATGAATTCAAACACCATCGAATCACTTCCCTGCTCGATGGATATAGTCAAGTTATGGTCTTCGGCCGATTGGCACTCAACATCACGAACCACCCCTAACTGTGCCAAGTCACCTTTAAGGTTGAGTCCATCCATCACCCCATCAACCCTGCACGACTGCCGCAACAGCAAAAGAGACTGAAATACGGAGGACTTGCCCATACCATTCTGTCCAGAAATCAAGGTCAGCCCGCCAACCTTCAGTTCCAAATCCTTGTGGATTTTGAAATTGTGCAATTGAATCTTCGTAATCATACACTCGCATATTTGTCAATAAGTTCCTCAACCTTCTCGAAGCGATACCGGCAAGCCTCAGCCTTGCCAGTTCCCGATGTTAGGTACTTTACAAATAATTCATCTTTAAACTCCAACTGTTTAAGTTCTCCTGCAAACGCATCTCGGTTCTGCTTCAACCTTTCAGCCTTTTCCTCTGTCAATTCAGCAAACAGGACACTCAACACCTCAAACAATACACGGTTATATGGC
>DCJB01000110.1 GCA_002317325.1 Bacteroidales bacterium UBA1711 | reverse complement strand
GTGTCGCACACGTCGGCGGCATCGGTGCGCGAAGTGCTGTGGCGGACGGTGAGGTGGAGCGTGGTCAGCGAGTCGCACCCCGCCGCGTTGACGGTGTCGAAAGTGGGCGTGGTGGTGCTGGCGGTGTATGCCGTGCCGTGCCACACGAGGGTGTCGCACACGTCGCGCACGTCGGTGAACGAGGTGCTGTGTCGGATGGTGAGGTTGAGCGTGATGATGCTGTCGCACCCCTTGGAGGTGGCCAGCGTGTCGCGCACGCCGCGCACGCTGGAGGTATAGGTCACGCCGTTGTTGGGCCAGGTGTATGAGTCGCAGTGGTTTTGGACATCCACCGTGCTGCTGTCGCTCCGATATATTGTAACGTTGATATATACGTTGCTATCGCAGCCCTTCGTCGTGGCGAGTCGCCGGTAGGCGTTCCCGCTGTGGCGGAACAGGGTGTCCTGCCACGCATAGCTGTCGCAGGAGGCGACGGCGGGGCGGGTGGTCGTGGAGCGGTTAATGGTCAGGTGGAGGTACTCGATACTGTCGCAGCCCGCCACGCTGACTGTGCGGTAGAAAGCCGTGTTGTTGCTGGCGGTGTAGAGCGTGCCGTGCCATCGGGCGCTGTCGCAGCGGCTGAAGGTGTCATGGACATACTTGGAAGCGTCCATGATGAGGTTGAAGTGGACGGTGCTGTCGCAGCCCGCGACATTAGTCGTGTGCCAGTCAAAAGCGGTGTCGTTGATATAGTTCACCCCCTTCCATCTGTACTTGTCGCACCCGTGGGCCACAAGCAGCGAGTCGGTGCTGTGCCTCACCGTCAGGCGGAGGGTCATATTGCTGTCGCAGCCCGCGGCGTTGGGAATGGTGGCGGTCGGGGTGCAGGAGGAGTAGTAGGTAGTGTGCGCGTCGCTCCAGTAGAACGAGTCGCACACGTTCTGCGAGAGCGTGCTGCTGGTGCTGCGGCGGATGGTGAGGTTGAGGTGTTCGGTGCTGTCGCAATGCTGGGCGTTGGCGCCGGGGTTCAGATGGCGCAAGTCGCTGTTGGAAGAGGTGTAGCTGACCCCGTGCCAGGGGTACTGGTCGCAGACGTTGGCGGTGGCGTAGCTGTGGTTGCTGTGGCGGACGGTCACGCTGACGGTGGTCAGCGAGTCGCAGCCGTGCACCGTGTGGGTGGGGTAGCGATAGACCCCCGTGGCGTAGTAGGTGCTGTCGCCCCACACCACGCTGTCGCACGCATCGCCGCTCCCGTAGCCGCCGAGGTTCTTATAATGGACAGTCAGGTGCAGCGTATCGACGCTGGGGCAGTTGCTGGTGCTGTTGTAGGCGTGGGTATAGGTGCCTGTGGCGGTGTAGGTCTGGCTGCTCCCGTGGTTGTTCCAAATGTAGGAGTCGCACGCTGTGGCGGCGAATGCCGCGTTGCTGTTGTGCCGCACCGTCAGGTAAAGGGTGCAGATCGAGTCGCAGCCGTGTACGGTGGTGGTGCTATAGGTCGGCGGCGTGGCGGGCGTTTGGGAGTATGTGCTGTCGTGCCACGTGTAGCTGTCGCACACATTGGCGTTGACGGTGCCGCTCAAGTTGCGGCGGTAGATGGTGAGGTGGAGGGTGGCGGTGCTGTCGCAGCCTGCGGCGTTGGTGGTGCGGAAAGTGGGAGTGGTGGTGCTGCTCGTGTAGGTGGTGCCGTGCCAGGCGTACTGGTCGCACGCCTCCACTGCGTCGATGCCGCTGGTGCTGTGGCGGAGGGTCAGGTCCAGCGTGACCAACGAGTCGCAGCCCTCGGTGGTGCGGAGCATCTTGGTGGCCGTGTGGTTGTCGGCGGTGTAGAGGTTGCCGTCAATCCAGCGGAGGCTGTCGCAGGGCGAGTGGCTGTCGGTGAAGGGGTGGGAGTGGTGTACGGTCAGGCACAGCACGTCCAAGCTGTCGCACCCCCACTTGTTGGTCAGCCATACCGTGTCGGTGGTGCTGGAGTAGTAGTCGCGGCCGTTCCAGCGGTAGCTGTCGCAGCTGGTGGCGGTGGTGGTGTAGGAGTTGTGGCTGATGAAGAGGAGCGCGAGCGTCATATTGCTGTCGCAGCCAGCCGCGTTGGGGCGTGTTTGGTGGTAGAAGCCCGACACGGTGTAATTCGCACCCTGCCAATGGTAGGTGCTCCCCTCGCAAGCAGTGTCGGCAAACGAGGCGCTGCTGCTGTGGTTCACCGTGAGGTGCAGGTTCACCACCGAGTCGCAGCCGTGGATGGTGTGCAGCATGTGGGTGGGCGAGGTGGTGCTGGCGGTATAGGTGATGCCGTTTATCCAGGTGTATCGGTCGCAGGCGGTCTCGGTCTGCACCGTGGCCGCCGAGTGGTTGATGGTCAGGTGGAGCGTGTCGGTAGAGGGGCAGCCGGCAGCGTTGGTGTAGTCGTAGGTGTAAATGCCCGAGGCGGTGTAGGGGGTGCCGTGCCAGGTGTAGGAGTCGCAGCGCGTCACGCTCTCCGCCGCATGGGTGCTGTGCCTGATGGTCAGGTTCAGCGTCACAATGCTGTCGCAACCCGCGGCGTTGGTGTGGGTGTCGCGGGGGGTGTTGGTCGAGGCGGTGTAGGTGGTGCCGTTGGTCCAGGTGTAGGAGTCGCACGCCGTCTGTGTGTCGGTGCCGAAGGACTTGTGGTTCACCGTCAGCCGCAGCCGCACGGTGCTGTCGCACCCCACGGCGTTCACCACCATGGCGGTGTCGGTGCTGTTGCCCGTGGTGTAGCTGCCGCGCGTCCTCGGATTCGTGAGGTCGGCGTTGGCCACCCGCCAGGTGTACTGGTCGCACGCCGTGACGGCGTGGGTGCCCACGGTGCTGTTGCGGACGGTGAGGTGGAGGGTGCAGGTGGAGTCGCAGCCCTTTGTGGTGTACGTGGCGTATGGGTAGTTGCCCGTGGTCCGATAGGTGCTTCCGTTCCACACGATGCTGTCGCACACGTTGGCGGCGTCGCTGCCCGTGTGGTCGCTGTAGTTGACGGTGAGGTGCAGGGTGATGACTGAGTCGCAGTTGGCGCGGTTGGTCACCGTGGCGGTGGGATAGGGCGCGGTGGTCGAGGCGGTATATACGCCGCGGGTGTAGGTGCCGCCGCCGCCAAAGTTGCTCACGTCCCACGTGTAGGAGTCGCACGCCTGATCCACGAGGGTGTACGAATTGCTGCGGCGGATGGTGAGGTTGAGCCGGCTGATGGAGTCGCACCCCTGTCTGTTGCCGCCGAACAGCGTGTCGCTGTAGGTGCCCGAGACGGTGTAGGTGCTGCCGTGCCACACATAGCGGTCGCACACGCTGCGCGTCTCGTCGGGAGCGAAACTGCGATGCCGCACCGTCAGGGCGAGGGTGACTACCGAGTCGCAGGTGTGAATGTTCTGGAACGTCCTCACCACCGTGGTGCTGCTGGTGTAGGTGGTACCGTTCCAAGTGTAAGAGTCGCAGACGTTCTGCACATCGGTCACGGTGTCGCTGTAGTAGATAGTCAGGTGCAGGGTGATAGTCGAGTCGCAGCCGCCGGGGTTAGTCTGCAGCCTCTTCACATAGTCGCCGCTGGTAGTCAGGTGGGAGAAGCCGCGGCCCCAGTTGTATGAGTTACAGGCCGTGTCGCTGGTCTCAACGCTGTGGCTGTGAAAGACCGACAAGCGGAGAATCTCCACCGAGTCGCAACCCTGAACGTTGGTTTTGTCGGTGTGGGAATAGTTGTAGTCGCCTGATACGTAGTAGGTGGTGTGGTTCAGCACCCAAAGGAAAGAGTCGCAAGCCGTCTGTGTGAGCAGGTGTCCCGTGCTGGTCTTGATGAAGAAATAGACCGTCACGAGCGAGTCGAAGCCCTGCCGGGTGTAGAAGTAGAACTGGTAGCTCCCCGACCCGGGGGTTCTGAACTCGTGATAGCCGTCGTCGTCGGTCATTGAAAATCGGTCGCACACAGTGTCGTACACGGTGGTGTACCATGTACTGTTACCCGGGTCGAAATAGTTGGTGTCAATCCGCGGGCCGCCCTGCCCGCCGCTGTTCTGCAGTCCGGCAGACAAGGGGCGTATGTTGAGGTCTATAATGTCCTGAGACATGGCGGCATTCACCCCGCCGAACAGCCACAGAGCGAGAGCAAGAAGGAGTTGAAATGGTTTTATGCGTTTCATATTACCTCCGATATGTATGTTCGTTCAGTTTCGTTTACAGTCAAATACGCTATAGTCAGGGTACAATGCACCCCATACCAAGCACTGCAAAAATACAAAAATTATTTTATATAAAAATAAAAATACTGCCGGCACGAAAAAAACCAGTTGCAAGAAGCCTCTGCTGAAGGTACTCAGCACCACCGGCAAAAGCCACCTGCACCTCCGCCCAGACTCCACCCAAAACCTCTCCTGCGCCTCCCCCGCCCCCGCCCCGTCCCTACCCCCGTTCAGTTGATTGTCAATTAATTCTAAATTATTAATTCTTAATTATTCCCCCGCCCCCGGAACTCTGAATACTAAATTCACAATCATCCCTATCCTCTGCGAAAAAAGGCCCGGCAGACAGTGCTGCCGGGCCCGATGGGGCGGTATTCATACACGGCCGTCGGCCGGCTATATCATCTTCAGAAATCCCACCTCTTTCTCAGTCAGTTCGCGATAGCGGCCGCGGGGCACGTCCTTCTTGGTGAGGCCGGCAAACACCACGCGGTCCAACTTGTGGATATTGTATCCGAAATGCTCAAATATGCGCCTGACAATGCGGTTCTTGCCCGAGTGCAGTGCCACGCCCACTATGCGCTTGTCGTTGGCGCCTTCGGCGTACTGCACGTCATCGACGCGTATGGGTCCGTCTTCCAACTCTATGCCTTCGAGCATCTGCCGCATATCCTCGTGGCTGACAGGCCGGTCAACCTCCACGTGGTAGATTTTATACACGCCCGAGCTGGGATGGGTGAGGCGTTTGGCCAAGTCGCCGTCGTTGGTGAAGAGCAACAGGCCGGTAGTGTTGCGGTCGAGGCGCCCCACGGGGTAAATGCGTTCCGGGCAGGCGCTGTCTATCAGCATCATCACCGTTTCACGGCACTGGGGGTCGTCAAGGGTGGTGATATACCCCTTGGGCTTGTTGAGCAGGAAGTAGCGCTTCCGCTCACAGGAGAGGGTCTCGCCGCCGTAGTTCACCTTGTCGCCTTCGTGCACCTGAAAACCCATCTCCGTCACCACCTTGCCGTTCACCATCACGCTGCCCGCGGCAATAAGCTTGTCCGCCTCGCGGCGCGAGCAGATGCCGGCGTTGGCAATGTATCGGTTCAGCCGTATGGTCTCGCAGACTTTCTTGTGCGCCGGGGCAGCCTCCTGCGCCCTCGCCTGAGCCATTTCCAAGCCTTCTGCGGCCCTCGGCTGCCTCAACCGGTGCGTCGCCCCGCCCTCACGGTCATAGCGGGGCTTGAAGGCCGCCCGGTTGCGTCCGCCGCCCTGTTCTCCGCCCTCACGGTCGTAGCGGGGCTTAAAAGCCGCCCGGTTGCGTCCGCCGCCCTGTTCTCCGCCCTCGCGGTCGAAGCGGGGCTTGAAGGCCGCCCGGTTGCGTCCGCCGCCCTGTCCGTCTCGCTCTTTTCTGAAACGGGGGGCGAATGCCGGCTTCCCGTCCCCGTTCTGTTCCGTCCGCTCGCGGCGGTCGTCGTGCTTCCACGGCTGTTCCGCCCGCCCGCGGCGGTCGGCGGCGTACTTGTTGGGACGGCCGTTCTCTTTCTTCCAAGGTCTCTCCCGGTTGTCGGAAGCGCCCGCACCGGGGCGGCCCCCTCTGCTGCCAGCCGAACCGTAGGCGCGTCCCTTCGGTTCCTGGCGTTTCTGGAATCTCTTTTCTTCCATCTTGTTGAGTTGTCTTTCTTGCGTTTGTTTCTATGGAGTCGTCGCGACTCGTGCGCCCAGCCGCAGAAGGCTGGGGGTCAATAATTCATCTTGTAGGGGTAGCTTCGATCCAGCTCCTGCTTGTTGCGCAACGCGCGCACCTCACCCGCCACCACCTCGAGTATTTCGAGCCGCATGAACCGCAGCCACGAAATGGCCTTCTCGTCGTCCCGGCAGGCCAAGACGAACATCAAGTTGGCCTGATGCATCTGCTTCCGAACCCACTCCCGCGACCGCGGGTCGCCGTCAATGGCGTGACTGAGCAGCCCCAACCAGTGAAACTGGTTCCTCACCAGCCACTGCTCCGCCTCCACGTCGTCTTGCAGAAAGTTGGAAAAGGCCGCCAACTCGGGGTATCCCGCCTCCACCAACCACTGGAAGAACTGCACGCTCCCGCCAATCGATTTGGACAGCGCCATCAGCACCTTGGTGTCGTACCTCAGCAGCCCCTTTTCCACCTTCATCCTCCTGCGGGGTCAGCCGCGAATCCTGGCTCCGAGCTGGCTCTCCAAGTTCTTCTGCAACTTGGCCATCACGGCCTCAATCTGCTTGTCGTTGAGGGTCTTCTCCTTGTCCTGCAGCACAAAGCTCAGGGCGTATGACTTCATGCCCTCGGCAATGCCCTTGCCCTCATACACGTCGAAGAGGCTCACCCGCTTCAGCAGCTTCTTCTCGCTATTCAAGGCCAACTGCTCTATCTCGGCAAATGTCACCTTCTTTTCGAGGACGAGCGCCAAGTCGCGTCGCACTTCGGGGTACTTGGGCACTTCGGCATACAGCACCTCTTTGTCGGGGTAGCTCTTCAGCAGCAGCGTCCAGTCAATGTCGGCATAGAACACCTCCTGCCGACAGTCGCCCTTCTTGAGGGTCTCTTTGCTCAGGCGGCCTAAGGAGCAGAGCACCTTCTTGCTGTCCTTGAACACCAAGGAGAGCCCTTCGGCATAGTATTTCTCCGCAGCGGGAATGGCCTGCAGCCGCCCCATGTTGATGCGCATACGGCGGAGTATGTTCATCACGTGGCTCTTGAGCAAGAAGAAATCAACCGGCTCGCTCTTCATTCTCCAGCTCTCGCCGGTAGCACTGCCGGTCATGAAGATGGCCAGGTGCTGCGTCTCGCAGTAGCGCTTGGTCACGCCCGCGCCCTCGTCTTCGCAGCCCGTCCGCACATAGGTACGGCCGAACTCGTACATCTTCTGGTCGAGTATCTTGTAGTTGAGGTTGCGGGCCACGCACTCCAAGCCGCCGTAGAGGAGGGTCTGCCGCATGACGTTCAACTCGCGACTCAGCGGGTTGAGAATCTGCACACAGCGCTCGGGGTCGAAGTCGGGGTTGCCGTCGTAGTATTCCGACTTGGTGAGCGAGTTGTTCATGATTTCGGAGAAGCCATTGTCGGTGAGCAAATCGCTCACTATGTTCTGCAGACGGCGGGGATTGGGCTTTTTGTCGAAGCTAAGGCAGCTACTGATACGCTGATCCACATGGATGTTGTTGTAGCCGTAAATGCGCATAATTTCCTCCACCACGTCGCACTCGCGCGTCACATCCACCTTGCAGGTGGGTATGCGCAGCAGCATACCCTCAGCGTCTTCGCGAACAATCTCTATCTCCAGAGACTGCAGCGCGGTGCGTATGGCCTCTTTGGGCAGCTCCTGCCCTATGAGGCTGAAGATTCGGCGGTAGTTTATCTCCACTTCGGCCTTCTCTATCGGGGCGGGGTATATGTCAACGATGGCGGAAGCCACGCTTGCGCCCGCCACCTCCTGCAGCAGCCGCACGGCCCGCCGCAGCGCCCACAGGGTGATGTTGGGGTCGCAGCCCCGCTCATAGCGGAACGAGGCGTCGGTCTTCAGCGTGTGGCGCTTGCTGGTCTTGCGTATGCTCATCGGGTTGAAGTAGGCGCTCTCGAGAAACACCCGCCGCGTGGCTGCCGTCACGCCGCTCTTCTCGCCGCCGAACACGCCGGCAATGCACATTCCCTCTTCCTCATTGCAAATCATCAAGTCGCGGGAGTCGAGCTTGCGCTCCACGCCGTCGAGGGTGACGAAGGGGGTGCCTTCGGGCAGCCGCTTCACCACCACGCGCCCGCCGGCTATCTTGTCGGCGTCGAAGGCGTGCATGGGCTGTCCCACCTCCATCAGCACATAGTTAGTCACGTCCACCACGTTGTTGATGGGGCGGATGCCCACGGTGCGGAGCCTCGTCTGAAGCCACTCGGGCGAGTCGGCCACCCTGACGTTCTCCAAGGTGATGCCGCTGTAGCGGGGGCAGAGGTCGGGTTCTTCCACCGTCACGCCTATGCCCTCGCCGCTGCCTTCGCCCTCCCATATCTCGGGACGGCGGATGGTGCTCTCGCACCGCTGCCGGCGGGTGTTGAGCACGGCCACCACGTCGCGGGCCACGCCTATGTGGCTGGTGGCGTCGCTGCGGTTGGCGGTGATGGCCACCTCCAAGGTATAGTCTTCGGTCAGCCCGAAATATTCTTTGGCGGGCTGTCCCACGGGGGCATCGTCGGGCAGCACCATTATGCCGTCGTGGCTCGAACCCAACTGCAGCTCGTCGGCGGCGCAGAGCATTCCTTCGCTCACCGCCCCGCGCAGCTTGCCCTTCTTTATCTCATAGAACTCCGTCTCGGAGGTGTATATCTTGGTGCCAATCTGCGCGCATACCACCTTCTGCCCCGCAGCCACGTTGGGCGCGCCGCACACGATGTCCAACGGGCGGTCGCCGCCCACATCGACGGTGGTCACGTGCAGGTGGTCGCTGTTGGGGTGGGGCTCGCAGGTCAGCACCTGGGCCACCACCACGTGTTCCAGCCCCCCTCGTATGCTCTCCACTCGTTCCACGCCTTCTATCTCCAACCCACTGAAGGTCAGTAGGTCGTCCAATTCGTTAGGAGTAAGGTCTGTCTCCACATACTCCTTCAGCCATTTGTAGGATATTTTCATTTGTTGTCTGTTTTTTTCTTTCTCTGTTGTGTTTGTCCGCTGCCTCCATTCTATCGGCGGGGTTCTACCGCAGCCCTGCGGCCCTGTGGGACGGCTGCCGCGCGTCGGTCCCGGACTACAGGCCGGCGCTGTCTGTTGCGGCCGCAACGGGGGCCAGTACGAACAGCCGCCAGCCCGGCATTTCGCATTCGGGCCTGTAGCCGGGTATGGTATCCACCCTGTCGGAGGTGACTATGTGGCGGGGCTTTCCGGCCAACGGCCGGCTCAGACCTGCGGGCACCAAATCAACCCTCCCGTCGCGGTAGTAGTAGGCCTGGGCCAGCACCACTCCCGGCAGGTCGTCTGCTATGGCTGCCCGCCGCTCGCCCTCCATCTTGGGCAGGAACTCCCGCATGGCCATCTGCATCTCGGTGTCCCTGCCCGGCTTGCCGTACTGCACCGAGTTGAGCACCGTGGCCGAACCCGTCAGCACGAATGCCAGCATCATGAAGCCGATGGTGAACCTGTAGCCCGTCTGGCTGAACCACCGCTCCACTACGTCGTTCACCAGCACGGCCAGCCCAGTGGCAAATAGCGGATGCACTATCATGTAGTCGTCTGCCGTGGTCTTTCGCCTGATGAGCAGCAGCAGCACCCCGAACAGGGCCACCATCATCAGCAGCACGCTCTGGCGTATGGCCCGTCGGCCGACATTGTACCCCCGCTGCCTCGGACGGTGCACGAGCCGCAGCACTAATGCCACTGCAAGGCCCGCACCTGCGGCGGCCCACGCCGGCAGGGTGGTGGTCACAATGTGCGGCAGCAGCCGCACACCCGTCACCTGCGTCAAGTCGTATGGCGGGGCGCTCCCCCATTGGGTCGCAATAATCTGGCAGAAGTCGTGCCTCGCCGACGGCAGGAGCAGCAGCAGACCGCTCAACACCGCAGCCGTCGCCAAGGGTATTGCCGTGTAGCCCAACGCCTCTCCGAGGCCATACTCGGGCAGCCTCCGCATGGGGTCAGAGCCGTAGCGGTAGAATCGTCCCGTCAGCCAGATGCACAACGGAAGTATCAGGACGAAGAGCGTCGGACCGTCCTTAGTGAGGAAGGCCAAAAAGAGGAAAAATCCCGTGAAGCACTGGCATAGTATCCGGGTGCTACGCTTCTTGTCGTAGCGCAGCATCAGCAGCACGGCCACCAGGATAAAGGCCGTCTGCGTGAGTCCCAGGGCGTTGAACGTCGAATTGAGCGGCACGTCGAGGACGAGAATCCACAGTCCCAAAGGCAGCCAGCCTGTGGCCAGCTCATAGCCCAAGCGCCGCCACAGCCTCAGCAGCAGCAGGCTGCAGACGAGCATGAAGATGGCGCAGTAGGCCCGATAGGAGGCCAGCGTGCTGCCGAAGATGGCAAAGTGGAGGGCTATCAAACCGAAGCCCACGTGCGGCTGGCAGTGGTAGTCGGGGTAGAGGCTCGGCGAGTGGGACAGGTCGGAGGCGGTGCAGATACCGTCGGCAATGTTGGCGGCAATGTTGTGATACACAATCCCGTCAAACGGCATTCCCGTGGTCAGCAGGGAGGGCCCGGTCAGCAGGAAAAACAGCGGTACCAATATCAGGTAGATGAGGCCTCTGTGGTTCATTGGGTGTTGACTCTTTCGCCTAAGAATGGTGTTGCTACGCGTTGATTTTCGCCCAGCTGTCCTTCAGCGAACAGGAGCGGTTGAACACGGGGTGCCCGGGTGTCGAGTCGCGGTCGGTGCAGAAGTAGCCCATGCGCTCGAACTGGAAGCGCTGCGGCTCCTCTATGCCGTCGGCATTGACCGTGTTGCAGGCCTCCTTCAGCGACGGCTCGAGTTTGCAGCCCTCCAACACCCGCAGCGAGTCGGGGTTCAGGTTGTCGAGGAAAGACTTGCCCTCGGGCGCCTCGTCAGGCGCCTCGGTGGCAAAGAGGCGGTCGAACATACGCACCTCGGCATCTATGGCGTGGGCGGCGCTCACCCAGTGCAGCGTACCCTTCACCTTGCGGCCGTCGGGTGCGTCGCCGCCGCGGGTGGCGGGGTCGTAGGTGCAGTGTATGCAGGTGATGTTGCCCTCCGAGTCTTTCTCCACCCGCTGGGCGGTGACGAAGTAGGCATAGCGCAGCCGCACCTCGCGTCCCAGCGTCAGGCGGAAGTACTTCTTCGGCGCCTCCTCCATAAAGTCCTCCCGCTCAATGAACAACTCGCGGCCGAAAGGCACGCGGCGGCAGCCGTCGGCGGCGTTCTCGGGGTTGTTCACGGCGTCAAGGAACTCGGTCTCGCCCTCGGGGTAGTTGTCTATCACCAACTTCACGGGGTTCAGCACGGCCATGCGGCGCGGAGCCACCTTGTTCAGATGGTCGCGCAGACTGTTCTCCAAACGCACAAAGTCGATGATGTTGTCCCGCTTGGCCACCCCGATGTCCTCGCAGAAGTTGCGTATGCTCTCGGGCGTGTACCCCCGGCGGCGGAAGCCGCAGATAGTGGGCATCCGCGGGTCGTCCCAGCCGCTCACATAATGCTCCTTCACTAACTGCAGCAGCTTGCGTTTGGACATCACCGTGTAGTTGATGTTCAGCCGCGCAAACTCATACTGGTGGCTGGGGAAGATGCCCAGCTGCTCGATGAACCAGTCATAGAGCGGGCGGTGAATGTCGAACTCCAAGGTGCAGATGCTGTGCGTGATGCGCTCAATGCTGTCGCTCTGCCCGTGGGCATAGTCATACATGGGGTAAATGCACCACTTGGTGCCGGTGCGGTGATGGTCGGCGTGGAGTATGCGGTACATGATGGGGTCGCGGAACTGCATATTGGGGTGGGCCATGTCAATCTTGGCGCGCAGCACCTTGCTGCCGTCGGCAAACTCCCCGTTCTTCATCCGCTCAAAGAGGTCGAGGTTCTCCTCGGGCGTGCGGTCGCGGTAGGGCGAGTTCTTGCCCGCCTCGGTCACAGTGCCGCGGTTCATGCGAATCTCCTCCTGCGTCTGGTCATCAACGTAGGCCAAGCCGCGGCTGATGAGCTCCTTGGCCCACTCATACAGCTGGTCGAAATAGTCGCTGGCATAGTGTATGTCCTTCCACTGGAAGCCCAACCAGCGTATGTCCTGCTGAATGCTCTCCACATACTCCGTGTCCTCCTTCACCGGATTGGTGTCGTCGAACCGCAGATTCGTGGCGCCGCCGTACTTCTTCGCAAGCCCGAAGTTGAGGCAGATAGACTTGGCGTGCCCGATGTGCAGGTAGCCGTTAGGTTCCGGCGGAAAGCGGGTGAGAATGCTCTGATAAGGTGCGTCCGGCCTGCCCGCATTGGCGGCAAGCCCCTCTTCAATGATTTCTTCAAGAAAATTTTTATCTTCCATTTTGGAGTATGCTAATTCCTAATATGCTAATAATCCACACAATGCAGCGAATCAAAAAATCCGCTGCAATCTACAAAAGTACAAAAAAAACCGCACAGAGCACAAAAAAATGTTCCGCCAGCCCAAGAAACTCCGCCCAACGTCCGCCCGCAGTTGCACGCCATGCGGCATCGCCAGCCTACAACGGGGAGTCAACCCGCCAGCCTCCCTCCATACAAAAAAGCCTCGGCAAAATGGGTGATTCTGCCGAGGTCATTCATCTGCGTGTCAATTATCAGACGGTGGGATTAGCTCCAACTTTGAAGTCGTACTTCACCTCTCCGACAAGCATATCTTTTGAGTGGACGGAGAAATGAACGCAGTTATCATCTGTGTTTAGGGTGGAGGAAATCAATACTGGGGACATACTGCCTCCGTGCGTCTCTCTGTACCGCAGAACCCGCTTCTTAAAGTCCGAAAGCAAAGCTTCTGTGTCAGGGAACGTCACGTTGTTCTTGTTACCCAATTCTTTAAGTTCTGCGAACTTTTCCTTCTCGATGATGTCCGACTTTATCCTTTCGGCAAGCTCCTCGTCAGTAACCTGAGAGAGGTCTGTTTCAAACCAGGTCCTGCGGACCTTGAATTTGGCAAAATCCTTGATCTGAGCCGCCTCGCAAAGGGCATCATCCTCCCTCCTAAGAACCACAAAAGCGGGATAATTCACCTCCAATTGACCTCGCACTCCCTTTTTCACAAAGAGTACGTCGCCATCTTGAATGCCACCGAGCAGCATCGAACTGCCTTTGACAGAGAAAACATCGTACTTGTCAGGACTCAACACCGTCCCGTCACTGGGCTTGATTGCCTTCCAGTCAAAACCCGGCAGCACCTTCTTCTCTGGCGTATTGCTATTGACGGAACCTGCACAGGACACATATAGTCCGGGCTTTACGAATCGAGCGAATCTGACCACCTCAAACACCAAAAGGACAAAAACGGCGCCAAGCAGTACCACAAAAACCACAACTGTTATCAATTTCAAATCTTACGGATTAAGATTGCCTTCAGAGAAAGTATTACTATCGTTGCGTGAGACAAACACCTCTATGTTCGATCCGAGAAAGGAGGACAAGAACTTGAGGTCAATCGCCGGCAAATAGATTCCAAGCACCACAAGCGACATACCACAACAGCCTTCCGTACCAACGAATCGAATAGTGCAGACCACCCAAACAGCAAGAGGGAGAATACCCAGTGCCAAAAAGCATAGGAAAGGCATCGGCTCCAACTTTGAACCATGAACCCTGAGAGCCGATTCCACAAAAATAACTGGCAATTCCAAAAGAAAAGCCACAAAGACGGTCACAAACGAAGCAGACAGTCCCATTTTTGCTATGCTTGCCCCGAACAGTAAATTCGGATGGCACGACACCCAAAGTTGGGCAGCTCACACTAATGCGAAATAGAGCGGACCGAGTATCCTTTCCCAAGAAACAATCTTTTTTTCCAACACTCAAGAATCATTTTATACGTTCAACTTATACGTTCAACATCCAACCAAACACCCTATAGCAGCCGCAAAACTTCAAGCACCAACAATGTGAAAAACAACACAAACAACTACCCTGCACTCAGTTAAGCGTTCATGCACAAATCCGAATTATTTTGCAAATATACACATTTTCTGACAAATGCGGTCGTTTCTTTTCTCTTTTTCTGGAGGCTTTGGACGAAGGAAGGACGGGGGAAAGGAGGGGAGGGACAGCCATGGGCGGAGTGTTAAATTGTGTTATTCTCCGGGTGGGTGGTGTAGTTTTTTGGGCGTTTTGTGCGTCTAACCTTCTGTATGTCGAAAAAAAGGAGTACTTTTGCAACTTATCGGGCGAAGTGCGCCCTCTCGGTATATGACGCATTATCATCTATTTTATAATAATTAACAAACAATCTTACATCATGAAAAAAATCTTCATGTTCCTCATGCTTGTCGCTTTCCTCGGCGGCATGAGCTTCGCCCAAACCGACAAGGCGAAAGAGAAAAAGAGCGACCTCACCGCCAAGGTGCCGGTTGACAAAAAAGTGCGTATTGGCAAACTCGCCAACGGCATGACCTATTACATCCGCGCCAACAAGAAGCCGGAGAACCGCGTGCAGTTCCGTCTCGTGACCAACGCCGGCTCTATCCTCGAAGACGAGGACCAGCAGGGTCTGGCCCACTTCTGCGAGCACATGGCCTTCAACGGCACGCAGTATTACCCTGGCAACGAGATGATTTCCACCCTCCAGAAGAACGGTATCGAGTTCGGCCGCGGCATCAACGCCTGGACCTCTTTCGACGAGACGGTCTATTACGTGGAAATGCCGACCGACAACGCCGAAATGGTGGAAATGGGCTATAAGATTCTGGACGGCTGGTCCAGCAAGCTGCTCTTCGACCAAAGCGAAATCGAGCACGAGCGCGGAGTCATCCTCGAAGAATGGCGCGGCGGGTTAGGCGCCAGCGAGCGTCTGCGCAAGGCCACCTGGCCCATCATGCTGAAAGGCTCACTGTATGCCAACCGCCTCCCCATCGGACAGGAAGAGGTCATCCGTACCTTCGACCGCAACACCATCACCCGCTTCTATAACGACTGGTACCGCACCGACCTGCAGGCCATTGTCGTCGTTGGCGACATCGACGTGGATGCCGTGGAGGCGAAGATTCACGAGTACTTCGACTCGCGCAAGGCCGTGGCCACCCCCCGTCCCCGCCCCGAGTTCGATGTTCCCGGCAACGTGGAGCCCCTCGTAGCCATCGCCACCGACAAGGAGGCCACCAACGCCTCCCTCTCGCTCTTCTGGAAGCACGCCAAAGCCCCCCAGGGCACCGTGGGCGACTACCGCACGGGCATCGTGCGCAGCCTCGTGAACCAAATGCTCAACGAGCGCTTCTCGGAGCTGGTTGAAAAGGCATCCGCTCCCTATATGTACGCCTACGCCAGCTACGGCGGATTCCTCGGCCGCTCGTGCGACGCCTTCTACGGCGCCTGCGCCCCCAAGGACAGCCGCGGCGCCGAGGCTGCCGAAGCCATGCTGACCGAAATCTACCGCGCCGTACAGAACGGCTTCACCCAGAGCGAACTGGACCGTGCCAAAGACGAGACCATCGAGAACTATCGCAAGAGCGCCAAGGAAGCCAACAAGACCAACAGCAACAACTTCGCTCAGGAATACACCAACAACTTCCTCGAAGGCGAAGTCATCCCCGGCATCATGAAGGAGTACTCCTACGCCAAGGAGTTTGTCCCCGAGATTTCGCTTGAAGAATGCAACGCCATGATTAAGAGCTGGGTCACCGCAGAGAACTTCGTCTTCACCCTCACCGCCCCCAAGCAGGACAGCTACGTTGTGCCCACAGAGCAGGACATTGTGAACATATACAACCGCGTGCGCCAAGGCACCTTCGAGCCTTGGGTGGACAACTACAAAGACGAACCCCTCTTCGACCGTCAGCTCTCCGCCGTCACTCCCAAAGTGACCAAGGAGAACAAGGTCCTCGACTACACCGAATACACCTGCCCCAACGGCGTGAAGTTCATCGTCAAGAAGACCGAACTGAAGGATGACGAAATACAGATGAGCGCCTTCGCCTGGGGCGGCACCTCGCTCTACAGCGACAAGGAATACTACTTAGCCAACTCGACCGACGGCCTCATCGAAGAGTGCGGCATCGCCACCTTCAACAACTCCCAGCTCTCCAAGAAACTGAAAGGCATCAACGCCAACGTCAGCCCCTTCATCAGCAGCGAGACCCAGGGCTTCAGCGGCTACTGCGTGCCCAAAGACCTCGAGGTGATGCTCCAGCTCCTCGACCTCTACTACACCGCGCCCCGCAAGGATGCCGAGACCTTCGCCAAGCATATTGACGTCATCCGCAACCAAGTGAAGTTCATCCGCGAGAACCCCCAGTACGTCTTCATCGAGAAGTTCTACCAGCTGACCAAGCCTAACGACCCGCGCGCCATCCTCATCCCCTCCGAGGAGAACATCGCCAGCCTGAACCTTGACCGCGCCTACGAAATCTATAAAGAGCGCTTCAGCAACGCAGCCCACCAGACCTTCTTCTTCGTGGGCAACATTTCGGACGCCGACATCAGCCTCATCGCCAAGTATCTCGGCAACCTGCCCACAAGCAAGAGCAAAGCCGAGAAATTCAAAAAGCTGAAAGACTACACCTACACCAAGAGCGCACGCGAAACTGTGCACAAAGGCACCGACAACCAGGGTTGCATGATTATGCACGGCGAGACCAAAGGCTTCAAGTACAGCCCCAAGAACGCCGAAATCGTGAACCAGCTCTCCGCCTGTATGGAAATTACCGCCCTCGAAATCATCCGCGAGAAGATGGGCGGCACCTACAGCCCCAGCATCAACGTCGACTTCGAGCGCATACCCGAAGGCCTGACCAACTGGACTTTCTACATCAACTGCAACCCCGACAGCTCCGACGTTATCGAAGCCGCCGCGCTGGAAATCCTCAACAAGTACATCAACGAAGGTCCCAGCGCCGAGACCCTCGCCAAGGTTCAGGAGCAGCAGATTATCAATCGTCAGAACGCCAAGCAGAACAACGGCTTCTGGATGAACCAGCTGAAGGGCAGCTATATGTACAACGAAAGCCGCGACTATGTGGTCAACGACTACGAAGCCCTCGTGAAGTCTGTCACCGCCAAGGATGTTCAGGCCGCAGCCAAGCAGTACATCAACCTCAAGAAGTTCATCACCGTCTTCTTGAAACCCGAAGCCGCCCCCGCCGAATAGTCCTCGGCCAAACGCGCTGCCACACTGCGGCGGGCTCCCGACGGGAGCCCGCCGCAGTTCTTTTTGCCGCCAGCAGCCGCTCCCCGCAGCAGGGAGCGGTTATTCAACACCGCACTGTTGATTATTTCTGACAAAGAAAAGTTGCCAAGTCAACAAAAAGAATTAATTTTGCAGATTGAAAAATAATATCCATCGTGCAATGAAAGACCTACAGCCCAATCATCGCCACCTGCTCATTGTGTGGCTCTTGGCACTTGTTTTCGTCATGCCCGCCACAGCCTCGGCCCAGTCGGCCGACCCCGCCCCGCAAAGCGAAAACCAATACAACGACGACTTCCACGCCTTCATCATCAAGCGGCTCAAGCAGAATATGCAGCTCCGCGAAAAGTCGATGAACAAGCAGGTGCAGCAGCTTCTCATCAACCTGCCCAACAGCGAGAAACTTTACGACGAGACTTTCGTCCGCATCACCACCGACGTGGTGGAGGACACCGACGAGAACGGGACGCCCGAAATCAACTACGTCTATAACATCGCCTACAACTGCCACCACTTCGAGGGCACCGAGGACGACTACCCCTCGGCCGCCTACCTGTGGAGCAGTTCCAACTCGTGCCGCGCCATCTGCAACCTCACCAACCAGATGATTGGCCAAGAACTGAGCGACATCTTCGCCGCCGGCCGCAAAACCACCGTCACCATCACCTCCACCTCCGACGCGGCCGAGATAAGCCACATCAACTACAAGGGCGAGTACGGCGACTTCCGCTATATGCCGGCGGTCTTCAACGACGAGAACGTCCGCATTTCGCTCAACCAAAAAGACGGAATCACCTCCAACGCCCAGCTCTCATACATCCGCGCCCAGAGCGTCCGCCACGCCCTCGAAGGAATGGACGGACTGAAGCGCACCAACAACGACTTCCGCTTTGTCACGCGCTGCTTCGAGATGACCGGCCCCCACTACCGCCGCAGCAGTCTCCAGATAGTGGTGCACGGTGCCTTCAACCAAGCCGCACGCGACATGGAGGCCGCGCTGAACAACGACGAATATGTGGATTTCAACATCCCTTACACCGCCGAGAACGCCAACAGCAAGACCTACGCCCTCATCATCGCCGAGGAGGAATACATGGCTCCGCTGCCCAACTGCGATTTTGCGGCCAACGACGGCTCGGTGCTGCACGAATACTTCGTCCGCACCCTCGGCATTCCAACCCGCCACGTCAAGGTGCTGAACAACGTGTCGCGCCAAGAGATTTTCGACAACGGCATCCACTGGCTCAAAGACATCATCACCGCCCAAAGAGGCGATGTGCACATCATCATCTACTATGCGGGCCACGGAATCAGCAACGAGAAAATGCTCCCCTACCTGCTGCCCAGCAGCGTGGACGTGAGCAGCCTGCGCAACTTCCGCAGCAAGACCGGCGGACTGCCCGAAGGCGTGGTCCTCAGCGGCGGCACTGCCGAGAAGGTGCTCAAACAGGGCATTTCCTTCGACGAGCTGACGGGCTGCTTCAACAAAGTGGAGGCGTTGAGCTACACCTTCATCATCGACGCCAGTTTCAACGGCATCCAGCGCAACGGCAAAGAGTTCTTCAACATCAAGAAGGAAATCAAGAAGTACCGCAGCCCACGGGTGCGCAACGATATTGTCATCTTTATGGCCTGCGACGCCGACAAGACGGCCTACTCATTCAACGACCAGCACCACGGATTCTTCACCTACTACATCCTCAAAGAGCTCAAATTCACCCGCGGCGAAGCCACTTTCCAGCAGCTGTTCAACAACGTGACCAAGAATCAGGCCTACGAGTCGTCGCTGCAAGGCAAGTTGCAGGAGCCCGCCATGATTATCGGCGGCAAACTGGGCAACAACTGGGGCGACCGCACGTTCATCAATAATTGAGTGAATTGTGAATCGTGAATCGTGAATCGTGAAGGGTGAAGGGTGAAGGGTGAAGGGTGCCACCCGAGTTACCCGTTTTTTAACGCAATTACTTGGTTTTCATCATACGCTACATGATAACTCAAAAAAGTGATGAAGTCAGGAAAGGGCGGAGAAATCTGAACAGATTTCTCCGCCTCTCTTTTTCCCTTCTCAATGTCGCAAAGCCTGACCACACCATTTCATTCCCCACCCAGTATTGCCCACATCCACAAAGCCACAACACACACAATACCGTGTACCAACAGTCGGAATGCGTCTAAGGGGGCAATTATTCTCTCTTTCTTGAGTATTGCGGTTTACCTATCTCTTCACCACTGGGTTTTCCACACCTCAGTATAGCACCGAAGAGCCAGTGAAGACGATATTAAGCGAAGGGTGCCCGTCATATGCAGTCCATGGCGGCTGACGCACTTTCCATAGTGCAAGAGGGAAAAGGGTGAGAAAAAAACCTCCCAAACTTTTCACTGATTCGTTTTTTATTCGTAACTTTGCACGTTGTAGTTGTTGTGTGCGGCTGATTGATGTTTTTGTCATTGGGGCAATTGCAGAGGTACTGACAATTGCAGAAATAGAAGAGAGGCCCCTGCTGAGGGGGCAGATGAGTTGAAACACACACAAGAAAGCCCACCGATAGCCAGCATAACAATTCACGAACACCGTACCTGCGGTATAATAATACTCCAAAAAACAAACCCATGAAGAAAGTCATCATCGCAGCCCTGGTCCTCCTCATCGGCATGGAGGGGCTGAACGCGCAGAACAAGTTCCGCGGCATTGTCAAATTCAAAATCGAAAGCACCGGCCACGTGGCAGTCACCATTCCCGCCGAGGCCGCCACTCTCGAAGTGAAAGTGTATGACGACAACGCCAAGATTGAGGCCGCCAACGCCATACAGAACGGCATGAGGCAGACGCAGGCCGTTGACTTGGCACAGCTTATCGCCTATCTCGCCGCCAACGACATCTCCCTCGAGACGTATCAGGGCGACGGCAAGATCCTGATTCGCCAAACCGCCAAGAAGGAAACCATCGACAGCCTCGAAATAGTGGATACCGAACCCGGCCACTACTACTATGAGTATTTGAACGAGACCAAAGAGATTCTCGGCCACACCGCCAAGAAGCTCGTCATCCACTCCTATAACGAAGAGGGCGCCGACACCCCCACCGAGTGCTGGGTGACCTCCGAAATCGGACCCGAGACCTTCCTGCTCTTCGGCAACACCAAGGGCTTCCCGCTGGTCTATACGCAGGTGAGCGGCGACGGCAAAGCCATCACCTACACCGCCACCGAAATTGTGAGCGGCAAGGTGAAAGAGGCCGACATGTATCCTCCTGCCGGCTACAAAGACCTCACCGAAGAGGAGTTCCAAGCCTTGCAGGAAGAGATAAAGACCGCAGCAGAACTGCTCGAAGACTAACCCTCACCGCTGTATGACAGATGCTATAGCGTCAGTGCGGCTATAGCATCTGTCTTGTTTCGTGCCGACGCCGGCAAGCGGCAACGCCCCCCCTCGCCCCATGAACAAAAAGAAGACGAAGAAAACCATACGTCCCACAGGGAAGCTCAGAGAATTTTGGAAAACCCAGCGCTGCCGCCGGCTGCGCGGGGCCACATATATGCTGTTCGCCCTCTTTATGGCGGCCAGCATGGCCTCTTTCTTCGTAGCCTGGCCCAGCCATGAGAACTGGCTCGGCACCCTTGGCTACGGCGTGGCGCGGCTGCTGGTGCAGGGGACCTTCGGCGTGGCCTCTTTCGGTCTCGCCTTCCTTCTCTTCCTCCTCGGGCTGAGGATGTTGGGCAAAGAGCCGCTCCCTTGGTGGAAGACCTTTTGGAGCAGCCTGTTCTGGATGGTGTGGCTCTCCACCCTCTTGGGCTATTGCGCCGGGGTGTGGGGCAAGGGTGACGACGTGCTGGGGAACTTTGCGGGGGTGACGGGCGACTATCTGGCCCAGTTCCTGCACCGCGCCATCAACTGGGGCACGCTGGTGCTGCTGGCCTTCTTGGGCGGAGTGGTGCTGGTGTTCGTCCACCGCATGAAGGTGCCCAAGCCCCACCTCTCGCTGCCCAAAGTCAGCCTTCCCAAATTCAAATCCCTGAAAGAGGCGGACCCCCTCGCAGCCGAAGAGGATGGCGGGGCCGCAGCAGGAACGCACAAGTCCGAAGACCAAGAGCCGCCGGAAGAGGACGCCATCGAGGAGGAGGAAGAGCCGTTGGTGAAAGAATCTTTTCGTCCGAAGCCGCAGAAAGGGGCCTCGATAGACGACGAGTTTGTGCGGGTGAACCAGCGGGCGCAGCAGGGCGAATATGCCGCCCCCACCTTCACCATCAACGGGAGCGACAGCCTCGAAGAGTCGGAGCCGGCCGAAGCCGAGCCGCTGCCCGGCGGAGCGGAGGCAGACCCATACGGGACAGAGCCGGAGCCGACCGAAGCCGACGTGCCCGAGACGGGTTCGTTGGACAGCCTCTACGACCCCCACCTCGACCTGAAGCAGTACGAAATGCCCGAGACCTCGCTGCTCACCGACTGGGAGACCCGCAACACCAAAGTGACCAAAGAGGAGCTGGTGTCGAACAAAGACCGCATCGTGGAGACCCTCCACAACTACGGCATAGAGATAACCGAAATCAACGCCTCGCCCGGACCCACCGTCACCCTCTATGAGATCAAGCCCGCCCCGGGCATCCGTATCTCCAAAATCAAGAGCCTTGAAGACGACATCGCCCTCAGCCTCTCCGCCCTCGGCATACGTATCATCGCCCCTATCCCGGGCCGCGGCACTGTGGGCATAGAGGTGCCGAACACCAAGCCCCAAATCGTGTCGATGAAGAATATGCTGGACTGCGATGCCTTCCGCAACAGCGGCAAGATGGAGCTGCCGGTAGCATTCGGCAAGACCATCAGCAACGAGCCCTTCATCACCGACTTGGCCAAGATGCCCCACCTGCTGATGGCCGGCGCCACAGGCACGGGCAAGTCGGTAGGCCTCAACGCCGTCATCGCCTCGCTGCTCTTCAAGAAGCACCCCTCGGAGCTGAAGTTCGTCATGGTTGACCCCAAGAAAGTGGAACTCTCGCTCTACAACAAAATCGAGCGCCACTACCTGGCCAAGCTGCCCGACAGCGAAGATGCCATCATCACCGACGTGCGCAAAGTGGTGCGGACGCTCAACAGCCTGTGCATCGAGATGGACAACCGCTACGACCTGCTGCGGCAGGCCGGGGTGCGAAAGATCACCGAGTACAACGACAAGTTCATCCACCGCCACCTCAACCCCCTCACCGAGGTGACACCCGGCAACAGCCACCGCTACCTCCCCTACATCGTGCTGGTGATAGACGAGTTCGCCGACCTCATCATGACGGCGGGCAAAGAGGTAGAAATGCCCATCTGCCGTTTGGCCCAGCTGGCCCGCGCCGTGGGCATTCACCTCATCATCGCCACCCAGCGTCCCACCACCAACATCATCACCGGCACCATCAAGGCCAACTTCCCTGCCCGCGTGGCCTTCAAGGTGACAAGCGGCATCGACTCCCGCACCATCCTCGACTGCGGCGGCGCCCAGCGGCTCATCGGGCGTGGCGATATGCTCATTTCGCTCTCGGGCTCAGACCTGATACGCATTCAGTGCGCGCTCATCGAGACCGAAGAGATTGAGGAACTGGCAGACTACATCGGGCAGCAGCGGGGCTATCCCGACGGATTCCTCCTGCCCGAGTACCTCGACGAGAACGAAGAGCCCAACAAGGAGTTCGACCCCAAGCAGAAAGACGAGTTCTTCAACGATGCCGCCCGACTGGTGGTGACGAGCCAGTTCGGCAGCACCTCGCTCCTGCAGCGCAAGCTGGGACTCGGCTACAACCGTGCCGGCCGAATCATCGACCAATTGGAGGCCGCCGGCATAGTGGGGCCCTACAACGGCTCCAAAGCCCGCGACGTGCTGATACACGACGAAGCCACCCTCGAAGAGATACTCCGCGAACTCTGAACAAGCCGGAAAGCCGCCCCCGAAGAGCGGCCTCCCCACCCCCAGCCCGAGCCGCCGCAAGACCGGGTGCGAAGGCGAAGAATCTTTTTCTTTGTATTCAAAAAAAAAAGTGTACCTTTGCATTTTGAAAAACACAGTATGATATGAAGAAACAAATGCTCCTCATTGCGGCCGGCATCGCCCTCCTCTGTGTCTCCTGCGCCAAGGAGAAAAGCTGCCGCTGCTCGGTGAAGGGAAGACAGGACACCCGCATCATCAACATCACCAAGGGGTCGTGCGAGGACATCAACTACGCACAATATAAAGACGACCTTGACACGCTGCACACCGACCTCATCATCTGCACCGACTACCCCTTCAAGGCCGACTCAACCATCATCTACACCAAATAGCCGACCGAGAAATGAAAAAGACACTCATTCCCGCAGTCATCGTGCTTGCGGCCGCCTTGTCGGGCTGCAACAAGAGCCACAACTGCAGCTGCATGACCACCGACACGTTGGAGAACGCCAAGCAGTTTACAACCATCAACATGAAAAAGAGCAACAGCTGCGGCAGCATTACCCAGTTGGGCTTCGAGAAGCAGCGCGACACGGTGCTGGTGCGCACCATGCATCCCGTCATCTGCGAGGAGGTTGATGAATGAGCCCCTACGCTTCGCGTCCGCTCCGAATAGCCGCCTTGGCGGCAAGGATGCTGCTGGGCCTCTTCTTCTTGGTGTCGGCCGGAGCCAAAGTGTTTGACCTCGACCGTTTCGAGATATACCTCTTCTCCTACAACATACTGTCGCTCAACCTCTCGTTCCTCGCCGCAAGAATCATCATCGTGCTGGAGCTGCTGGTGGGCATAGGGCTGGTGTCCAACCTCTGCGTCCGCTTCGTCAACTGCTGCACGATTCTTATGCTGACGGCGTTCACCCTGTTTTTGGCATACGCCGCCCTCATCGGACGCACGGACAGCTGCCAGTGCATGGGGTCGCTGGTAGAAATCAACCCCGCCAAGTCCATCCTCAAAAACGTGCTGCTTTTGGTGGTGTTCCTCTTCTCCATGGGCGCCAAGCCGTGGAAGTGGAGGCCCAAATGGTACCTGTGGCTCATCGTGGTGCTGGCGCCCACGGTGTCGCTCTTCATTTTCTCGGCTCCCGACAACTGGCTGTTCGGCGAGTCGGAGGAGCTGTACAACAAAGAGGAGTTCGGCAAGAGCGTTGCCCCAGGGGGCAGCCTGAGCGAGTTGGGCTTGGACGAAGGCCGCCACGTGCTGGCATTCCTCACCCCGGGGTGTCCCTACTGCCGCTTGGCCGACCAGAAGATGACCCACATCTACCGGCGCGACGACCTCGACAGCACCCGCTTCATCTACGTCATCCCTGCGGGGGACAGCGCCACCGCGCAGCCTGCCATCGACACCGCGGACTACCAGCGCCCCTCGCACAAGTTGGACAACCTCACCTTTGCCAAGATAACCTACGGACAGCGTCCCATGATATTCCTCATCGAAGACGGCGTGGTGAAGGAGTCGTTCCACTACCGCAACATAAACGAGAAAAGCATTCAAGCATTCCTGAAAGAGCAATGAGAAAGACAGCGCTGATTTTGACGGCCGGGGTCATCGCCGCCGTGCTGACGGGCTGCACCAAGCGGTGCGCCTGCGTGAGCTACGACAGCACCGTCCGTTACTTCACCCCCGAGGAGGTGGAGGCTCGCAGCACCTCGTGCACCGACATGATTTATCTCGACCACATACGCTACTTCTCGCTCTGCAAGTGGACGTACAAGGATGAGAACTGAGGGACGGTGGACGGTGAACGGTGGGCGGTGGGCGGTGAACGGACAAGACGAATTATTGGTTTTATAACGATTAACAAGCAATCCATGAAAGACACGATGAAGAAACTGCTGCTGATAACCCTTGTAGGCCTTTTGGCGTTCTGCTCCACCTCTTGCCGCAAACTGCCTTCGCGGTACATCGTGGGCCAGTGGGAGGTGACTGATGTCACCATCAGAGCCACCGTCCCCTACGTGCTTCCGTGGAACAAGGGGGCCATCCTCACCTTCAACTCCAACGGCACGGCCGTCTTCACCCTCCAAGGCATCGACTACGAACTCAACTATACCGCCCAGCGGAGCGTGCTGAATCTGAGCTACACCTACGAATGGCCCAACGAGGCGGGCGTAATA
>DCJB01000101.1 GCA_002317325.1 Bacteroidales bacterium UBA1711 | reverse complement strand
CGTAATGCCGCAGATGTCGGCATAGTCGGCATCCATGGAAATATCGTTGATGTTGTTGAGGCCGCTGAAGACGCTCAGCTTGCCGAACTTGGTCACGCCCGTGAGGAAGGCGAACTTGATGTATGCGTCCATCGACTTCAGCACGCCGTAGAACTCCTTGAGGGTAGTGCGGTACTCCTCCTGCAGGTTGTCGTCGCCGATGGCTTCCAACAGCGGCTTGTCGTACTCATCGACCAGTATCGCCGTCCGGTGGCCGGTCTTCTCCGCAGCACGACGGATGACGCCCTGGAAACGGCGACCCAAGCCCACCTCCGCAGGGTTCTTCCCATACAGGCTTTCCCACTCGCAGAGGTTCTCGTTCAGCACCTGCTCTAACTGCTCGGCCTTGGTGTATTTGCTGGTGTTCAAGTCCAGGAACAGTACGGGGCGTGCGGTCCAGTCATGCTCCAACTGGGCGATGTCTAAGCCCTCGAAGACTTCGCGCTTGCCCTCGAAGTAGGCCTTGAAGGTGGAGAGCAGCAGCGACTTGCCGAAGCGGCGGGGACGGGAGAGGAAATAGTAGATTCCTGAATTGACCAACTGATAGACAAAGCGGGTTTTATCGACGTAGGCGTAGCCGTCCTGTCGAAGGGTTGCGAAATCCTGTTTGCCTATCGGCATTGTTTTTAGTTGCTGCATGGTGAGACTATTTTTGGAGCATAACGCCCGAAGGGCGGAATTATTGCGCCGGGAGGGATTAAGAATGTAGAATGTAGAGTTTAGAATGTAGAGTTTAAAGAATTAAGAATTAAGAATTAAGAGTTATTGCTTCGGCTGGGGGGTGGGTTTTTATGTTTTCACCGTTCACTGGTCACCGTTCACTGGTCACTGGTCACTCCCTTCATCGTGAGCGATATGCGGTGGCGGCGGAGGTCCACTTCGATTACCTTCACCTTCACATGCTGGTGGAGGCGAACCACTTCGGAGGGGTCGGACACCCTGCGGTCGGCCAGCTGGCTGATGTGTACGAGTCCGTCCTGATGGACTCCCACGTCGATGAAGGCGCCGAAGGCGGTGATGTTGGTGACGATGCCGGGCAGCACCATGCCCTCCTGCAGGTCCTCGATACGGGTGACGTTCTTGTCGAACTCGAATACCTCGAAACGGGCGCGGGGGTCGAGGCCGGGTTTTTCCAGTTCGGTCATGATGTCTTGGAGCGTGGGGAGTCCGCAGTCGGGGGTCACATAGCGTTTCACCTCTATCCTATCTCGCAGACTTTTGTCGTCCATCAGCTGCTGCACTGTGGCGCCGAGGTCTTGGGCCATGCGTTCCACCAAGGCGTAGCGCTCGGGGTGGACGGCGCTGCGGTCCAGCGGGTTGTCGCTCTTGCGGACGCGCAGGAAGCCGGCGCACTGTTCAAAGGCTTTCTCGCCGAGGCGTTCCACCTTCTTCAGGTCGGCGCGGCAGGCGAAAGCCCCTTGGCGGTTGCGGTAGTCCACAATCTTGTCGGCCAGTGCGGGGCCAATGCCGCTCACATAGCTCAGCAGCTCGCGGCTGGCGGTGTTGAGTTCCACCCCCACGCTGTTGACGCAGCTCACCACCACGTCGTGGAGGCTTTCCTGCAGCAGGCTTTGGTTCACGTCGTGCTGATACTGTCCCACGCCGATGCTCTTGGGGTCAATCTTCACCAGTTCGCTGAGGGGGTCCATCAGTCGGCGTCCGATGCTCACCGCCCCGCGGACCGTCACGTCGTAGTCGGGGAACTCGCGGCGGGCGATTTCGGAGGCGCTATAAACCGAGGCGCCGTTCTCGCTCACCATCACGGCGATGAGTTTGTGGGGGAAGCGGCAGCGCTTCACCACCTCTTCGGTCTCGCGGCCGGCGGTGCCGTTGCCTATGGCGATGGCCTCGATGTGGAAAGCTTCCACGAGGGCTTCGAGTTTGGCGACGGCGGCGCGTTCTTCGCGCACCGAGGTGAAGGGGTAGATAGTCTCGTTGTGGAGCAGCTGGCCCTGTGCGTCCAAGCAGACCGTCTTGCAGCCGGTGCGGAAGCCGGGGTCGATGGCGAGAATGCGTTTTTGGCCGAGGGGCGAGGCGAGGAGGAGCTGCCGCAAGTTCTCGGCGAAGACGCGGATGGCCTCCTTGTCGGCTTTTTCTTTGAGGAGGTTGTAGAACTCGGTCTCGATGGAGGGGGCGAGGAGGCGTTTGTAGCCGTCGCGTACGGCAAGGCACATCTGTTGCGCGCTGTCGCTGCGGCCGCTCACAAACTGTCGTTCCAGCGCCTCGATGGCGGGCTGGTCCTCTTGGGGCTGTACATGGACGCGGAGGAGTCCTTCCTCCTCGCCGCGGAAGAGTGCGAGGATGCGGTGGGATGGGGCGCGCATGGCGTTCTCCGTCCAGTCGAACCACGACTCGTATTTGTGGGCTTCGTCCTCTTTGGCCTTCACCACCTTGGAGGAGAGGAAGGCCGAGCGTCGGAAGATGTTGCGCACGCGGTTGCGGGCCTGTTGGTTTTCGCTCACCCGCTCGGCCAGTATGTCGCGGGCGCCGGCGAGGGCGTCGTCGATGCTTGCCACACCCTTTTCGGCATTGACGAAGGGGGCGGCCAGCTGGCGGAGGTCGCACTCATACTGCCGTTGGAGTTCGTTGGCCAGCGGTTCGAGTCCCCGCTCGGCGGCGATGGAGGCGCGGGTGCGGCGCTTGGGCTTGAAGGGGAGGTAGAGGTCCTCCAGCTCGGTGAGGGTGGCGGCGGATAGGAGCTGCTGCTCGAGTTCGGGGGTGAGCCGCCCTTGGTCGCGGATGGAGGCGAGGATGGACTCGCGGCGCTTGTCCAGTTCCTTCAGTTTGAGCAGCAGGTCGCGGATGGCGGTAATCTGCACTTCGTTGAGGCTGCCCGTGGCCTCTTTGCGGTAGCGGGCGATGAATGGCACGGTGGCGCCCTGCTCGAGCAGTTCGATAGTTTTCTCTACTTGGCGGGTGCCGATGCCGAGTTGTTCGGCTATGACGGAGGGATAGTTCATTGCTTGACGATTTTGTGAGTGGTGGTGCCGCCGGGGGTGGTGGCGATGAGGAAATAGATGCCCGGGGGGCAGTCGGAGAGGTCGGCGGCGGGGCCGGGAGCGGAGAGGCGGCGGCGGCCCCGCAGGTCGAAGACCTCGAGCAGCAGCACCGGCTCGTCCGACGGGGAGCGGACTTCCACCTTGCCCGTGGTGGGGTTGGGTCCTATCAGGGGGGCTTGGTGGGCGAGGGTGCGGAGGGCGGCGGTGCTGCTGGTGGTGCAGCGTATGAGCCAAGAGCAGCTGTGTCCGTTGTCGCGGGCGTGGCTCCAGGACGACGCGCCGCCAATCCAGTCGCTGTTCTCGTCGCCCGTGTAGGCGCAGGCTGCGGCGGGGTAGCCGCCCGTCTTGGCGAAGGTAATCCACAAGTTGAACAGGGGGTTGATGTCGGTGACGGGGAAGAGGAGCTGCTGGAAAGAGGCCTCGGCGGGGCTGAGGCTGTAGGTGCGGGAGAGCAGCGGGGTGGCGGGGCTGTAGTGTCCGCCGGAGTAGATGCTGAGGGTGTAGTCGCCGGCCTCTTCGGGGCGTACAAAGAGTTCCACGCTGTGGAGCCGGCGGCTGTCGGCCAGTTCGTTGCGGGTGAACATCACGCCCCAGTTGAAAGATGAGGCGGAGCTGCCCGAGCCGAGGCTGAGTGCGTAGGGTTCCTGGCCGCAGTAGGAGAGGCGGGTGTCGCCCGGGGTCCAGTCGAAGACTTGGATGGTGCGGGTTTCGGTAATCTGGTTGGCGCCGCGCGAGGCGGTGACGGAATAGGTGTAGGTGCTGGGGGCGTCCCACTGGCAGAAGGCGCCCGAGCCCACGCCGTCGGCGCGCACCGCTGCCGACGAGCGTGCGGAAGCCGGGGTGCCGCCCTCGAAAGTCCACCGGAGGCTGTCCCAGCCGCTGCAGTCTGCCGCGAGGAAGGCGGAGAAGCGCATGGAGGTAGAAGTCACCGCGGTGGCGGGGGCTTCGTTCAAGATGAGGCGGGGGTGGCTGAGGGTGTCCATCAGGCCTTCCACCAAGGCGATGGAGCCTGCCACGTTGTCGGAGCGGAGCTCAATCTCGCGAAAGGCGCCCGAGGGGGCGATGAAGAAGCATGACGGGACGTAGCCTTGGTAGAGCGACAGGCAGGTGGCGAGGCAGGAGCGGGCTCCGTTGTCGTCGATGATGGGATAGGGGACCGTGTTGCCGTTGGTCCAGTCGCCGCGGGTGCCGCTGCCGCCCTCAATGCCGTGGATTTGGTCGGTGGAGTTAGAGGGGTCCACCTCGGCCCACATCACGCGCAGCCGGTTGGCGCCCGCTGGGCCGAGGCGGCGGTGCAGCGAGTCGAGGATGCCGCTGGTGTGGAGTCCCCAGCAGGGGGCGCACCAGCAGCAGGAGTAGTCGATGACCACGGCGTAGCCGGAGTCGAGGATGGCTTTGAGGTCGATGCGTCGGCCGTAGATGTCGTTGATGCAGAACGGGGCGCCGATGGGGGACCAGCCGCCGGAGTCGGCCGCCGCCGTCGGGGCGAAGGCCAAGAGCAGCAGCAGCGGAAGCAGGAGTTTTCTCATATACTCGGATGGTTCAGTTTGAAATGGTTTGCACTATTAGCAAAAGAGCCCGCAGTGCGGGCTCTTTTGTCAAAGGGTGTGGTTGGATGACCAACTTATTTCTTAACAACCTTCTGCATGCTCAGGCCTTCGTTGGTGAGGACGCGGAACATATAGACACCGTTGCTGAGGTTGCTCATATCGACGGTTTCGCCGTTGTTCTGGCTCAGAACCACGCGGCCGTTGACATCGAGGACTTCCACCTTCTTGACGCCTTCGGCGCGGATGGAGACCTTGCTGCTGGTGGGGTTGGGGTAGAGGGCCACCTTGTCGTTGCTGATGCGGGCGATGCCGGCACCGTTTCCAACATAGGTGTCAATCAGCCAAGTGTAGGCCAGGCTGTATTCGCTGGCGTGGGCCCAGGTGGAGCCGTCGGTAGAAATCCAGTCGCCGTTGGCGTCGAGGGTGCCTTCAGCGCCGGCACAGGGATAGGTCTGGGCAGCGTTGAAAGTAATCCACAGAGTTTTGGTTCTGTCGAAGCTGACGGTCTGGTCGGGAGTGAAGGTGACGTAGTTGTCGCCCATGGCGGCAGTGACGTTGATGGTCTTGGTGTAGAGGGTGGAGGTGGGAGCGGAGGCGTTGCCTTCGGAGACGGTCAGGGTGTAGGCGCCGGGATAGTCGGCGGCCACATAGACATCGACATGATCGATGGTGCTGTAGTCGGCGAGCATGGTGGAGGGATAGGAAGCGCCCCAATAGACGTTGGATGCGCTGCCGGTGCCGATGCCGCTGGCATACTCCTGGTTGTAGGCGTAGCTGAGGATACCGCCGGCGAGGGTGTAAACTTCCACGCTGAGGGTGTCGCTGGCGGAGCCGCTGTTGTTAGTGGCGGTGAGGATGACCTGGTAGGTGCCGTCCTGGTTCCAGGTGCAGGTGGGGTTGGCGCCGGTGGCGGTGGCGGGGGTGCCGTTCTGGAAGGTCCAGCTGTAGGTCACGGCCTCGAAAGAGGCGGAGTAGGCCTGGAAGGTGGCGGCGGAGCCGTTGAGCACGCTGGCAGGACCGTCGGCGATGCAGGCGGGAGCCTGGCCGGCCTGGGGATATGAGGCGGCAACCATCTGGATGGCCTGAAGGCTGGCGGCCACCTGCTGGTAGCTGTAGTAGCCGCTGAGGTTGCAGAACATTCCGTTAGGAGCAACGAGCATCATCGTGGGCACATAGCCTTCGTAGAGTGCTTCGAACGGGGTGAGGAAGTTGGCGTCGTCGATGATGGGGTAGGGCACGGTGTCGCCGCTGGGGGTGAGGGTCCAGTTGCCGTAGGTGGCGTCGGCGTAGGTGCTGCCGCCCTGGGGGCCGTAAATCTGAGCGGTGGTGTTGCTCTCCTCAATTTCGCACCAAATCACTTGGAAGTTGTCGAGGTTCTGGACTTCTTCGAGAAGGCCGCAGTTGTGCATGTTCCAGCAGGGGCCGCACCAAGTGCAGGAAAAGTCGATGAGGACGAACTTGCCTTCGTTCAGGTAGTCCTGTACGCGGATGGTGTCGCCGCTGAGGATGTCGATGCCCTCGACGGCAGTGCCCATGTGTTCCCAAATGGTGTACATTTCGGTCTTCTGGATGCCCTTGAAGTTCTTCATGTCATTCACCTTCGGGGCAGCAGAGAACTGTGCGAAAGAGGCGGAAGCCACCAGCACAGCGAGTGCAACTAATAAAAGTTTTTTCATTTGTTTTTTTGTCCCGTTATAGACCATCGGACTCTTCGGCTTTGATTAATAATTAAATAGAGTGGTTGTTGTCGAATAGTTTCATGTACTGTTCAAATTGCAAAAATACATATTTTTTTTGAATCGCTATAGATTGCTGCGAAAAATTTAGAATTAAGAATTGAGAAAGAATTAAGAATTAAGAGTTAAGAGTTAAGAATTAAGAATTGAGAGTTAAGAGTTAAGAATTAAGAATTAAGAATTAAGAATTAAGATTTTAGATTTTAGAATTTAGAATTAAGAGTGTTTTGGTTGGGTGCAATGGGTTGAAAAGCAGGTGAAAGGGCGTTTTTTTGGGGAGGGGGAGGCAGTCGGCGGTTGGAAGCGGGGGAACA
>DCJB01000058.1 GCA_002317325.1 Bacteroidales bacterium UBA1711 | reverse complement strand
TTGCGGAAAGCCTCCTCTATCACCCCCACTGCCACCACCTCTATGCCGTACTGCCCCGCACGGTAGTTCTTCGTGTCGAACCGCGAGATAAATATCTTCTCAAACCCCATGCGGTCCGCCTCGGCTATCCGCGGCTCTATGCGGCTCACGGGGCGCACCTCCCCGCTCAGTCCCAGCTCGGCCGCAAAGCAGTAGCGGGGCGGCACGGCTATATCGACGTTGCTCGACAGAATGCTGCACGCCACCGCCAGGTCTATGGCCGGGTCGCTCACCCGCAGACCCCCCGCCATGTTCAGGAACACGTCCTTGGCGGCCAGCTTGAAGCCGCAGCGCTTCTCCAACACTGCCAGCAGCATATTCATGCGCCGCAGGTCGAAGCCGTTGGCGTTGCGCTGGGGGGTGCCATACACGGCGCTGCCCACTAACGACTGGGCCTCTATGAACATGGGCCGCACCCCTTCGAGGGTCGCGGCCACCGCGGCGCCGCTGAGGGTCTCGTCGCGGTGCCCGATGAGCAGTTCCGAGGGATTGGACACCTCGCACAGGCCGCTGCCGCGCATCTCAAAAATACCAATCTCGGCGGTGGAACCGAAGCGGTTCTTCAACGCCCGCAGTATGCGGAAACCGTAGTTGCGGTCCCCCTCAAACTGCAGCACCGCATCCACTATGTGCTCCATCACCTTGGGTCCCGCGAGGGTGCCGTCTTTGGTGATGTGGCCCACCAGCAGCACGGGCACCCCCGTCTCCTTGGCGTAGTGCTGGAACTGGGTGGTGCATTCCCTTATCTGCGATATGCTCCCCGCCCCCGAATCAATGGTCTCGGTGCTGACGGTCTGGATGGAGTCCGCCACCACCAAGTCCGGCCGCACCGAGTCGATATGCTCGAAGATTCGCTCCATCGAGGTCTCCGACACCACATAGCACCCCGTCCCCTGAGCCGAGTCGGCGGGGGGGAGGCTGCCCACACGGTCGGCCCTCATCTTTATCTGCTCCTCGCTCTCCTCCCCGCTGACGTACAGAATGCGGCGGCCTTTGATGGCAAGGGCGGTCTGCAGCAGCAGGGTGCTCTTGCCTATGCCCGGCTCGCCGCCGATGAGCAGGAGGCTGCCCGGCACTATGCCGCCCCCCAGCACCCGGTCGAACTCGCCGCAGCCCGTGGGCTGGCGCTGGGTCTCGCTGTAGGCGACTTGCTCGATGAGCCGCGGAGCCGTCGGCTGTCCTGCGGCGCGGCTTCGGCTTGGGACCTGCGGCCGCGCCGCCTGCACCACCTCCTGCTCAAAGGTGTTCCACTTCCCGCACTCGGGACAGCGCCCCAGCCACCCGCTCGACTGATAGCCGCACTCGCGGCAGTAATAGTAACTCTTTCCCTTTGCCATGAGAATTAATGATTAAGAATTAAGATATTAGAATTATTTGAGTGAACAGGTGGAAGTTGGAGAATAAGGTGAAGAAAACAGAATTGAGGAAAGAAGTGGTGAGAATAGGAAAGGGGGAGGAAAGGAAGGAATGGGAAAGGAAAGAATGGGAGAGGATAAGAAAGGAAAGAATGGGAAAGGATAGGATAGGATAGAATGGGAAGTGGAAAAAAAGATTAATAACATAGAAAAAAGTGATTGTATCCCCTAACCGGCTTCCGCCCAACTCTATATTCTTAATTCTCTTCCCGCTTCCGCCTAACACTAAATTCTTAATTCTAAATTAAATCTACGGTGTCGATGCGGTAGAGTTTGTCGCCGCGGTGGAGGGGCTGGCTGGTCTTGAGGCTGAACACGTTGCCCTGCCTCACGGCCTCGACGGACTCTCCCTCGTCGCCTATGCGCAGGTCTTCCGCGGTGGCGGTATAGACCCCGGTGGTCTGCCCCGTCACCATTAGGCGGTCGCCCCGGCGCAGCTCTTGGGCGGTCTCAATCTTCATCTCCGCCACTGCGGGGCGGTTGTAGTAGTTGGTCACGCGGCCCAGATATACCTTCACCTCCGTGGCCTGGGAGCCGTAACGCTCGCTCCACTCGCCCATTTTGCGGCCGAGATAGTAGCCGTCCCAAAAGCCGCGGTTGAACACCGTGCCGAGTCGCGCGGTCCATGCGGCTATCTTCTCCGGGCTGTAGGTGCCGTCGCCGATGGCGGCCAGCGCCTCACGGTAGCACTCCACCACCACCTTCACATAGTCGGCCGAGCGGCCGCGGCCCTCTATCTTCAGCACTCGCACCCCGGCACGCACTATCTTGTCTAAGAAGCCGATGGTGCAGAGGTCCTTGGGCGACATGATATACTTGTTATCCACCACCAGTTCGGTGCCGCTCTCAAGGTCCCGCACCAAGTACTCGCGGCGGCAAGGCTGGAGGCAGGCCCCGCGGTTGGCGCTGCTGCCGTAGTTGTCGAGGCTCAGATAGCACTTGCCGCTCACCGACATACACAGAGCCCCGTGGGCGAACACCTCCACCTGCAGCAGCTCTCCCTTGGGACCGCGGATGTCGTTCTCGCGTATGTATTGGGTGATTTCAGCCACCTGCCGCAGTGACAGCTCGCGGGCCGTCACCACCACGTCGGCGTACTGGGCAAAGAATCGGGCGGCCTCGGTGTTGGAGACGTTGCACTGGGTCGAGATATGCACCTCCATCCCTATGCTGTGGGCGTAGGTGATGACCGCCATGTCGGAGGCTATCACGGCGCTGATGCCCGCCGTTTGGGCGGCTCGCACCAAGGCGCGCATCTCCTCTATCTCGTGGTTATAGATGATGGTGTTCACCGTCAGATAGGTGCGCACCCCGTGGCGGTGGGCGCTCTCCGCTATGTGGGCCAAGTCGTCTAAGTCGAAGTTTGCCGCCGACCGCGACCGCATATTCAGGTTGCCCACGCCGAAATAGACGGCGTCCGCCCCCGCCTGTATCGCGGCGGCCAAGCTCTCGTATGACCCCACCGGGGCCATGATTTCTATCTTCTCTGTCTGCATTTGCTTTTCGTTCTGTTTGTCTCGGTGGGACGTTCAAGACTCCGTCCCGTTCTCGCTTTCGCCTCTCACTTCTTCTGCCAGTGGCGGAAGCCCTTCAGGTCCTGCCAGTGGCCCCGCGTGAAGTCGGGAAACTCCACTGGCGCCGATCCGTGCTCGAGGCTTAGGGCGCCCAGCTCGGCCAGACTGCACCACTCCGCCAAGTCATATACATCCATGTCCGTGGGCAGCCCGTTGCGGAGGCAGTAGATGAGTCGTGCGTCCATCGTGTAGTCCATCCCGCCGTGGCCGCCCACCCGGTGTGCCTTCTCGGCATACTCCGCTAACAGCGGGCTGCGGTAGCGGGTCTCCAACGCCGCCCGGGCACTGTCCGTCAGAAATCGGTGGCTGTACGTGCCGTCGTACAGATAGTAGCCCTCCGTCGGGTACTTGTTGGCGAACCCGCGGGTGCCGGTCAGCTGGTAGAGGCGGCTGTAGGGCTGCGGGGTCATCACGTTGTGCTGTATCTCTATCACCTTGCCCTTCACGGTGCGGATGAGGGTGGTCGTGTGGTCTCCGTTCTTGAAGTCCGGACACGGCTCGCCCCCGTACTGCTCCGCCAGCTCGCGGCCGCGGAACGAGGCGGTGGCCATCGCGGTGAGGGTGGCCATTCGGTCGCCCCGGTGGATGTCCAACAGCTGTGCCACCGGTCCCAAACCGTGGGTGGGATATACGTCCCCCGCATAGTCGCGGTTCCATCGCAGCCGCCAGCCCAAGCGGTCCTCCGGCCCCTGCTTCCAATATTGCATCCAGTATTCGTCCAGCGTGTGGATATAGGCCCCCTGCACCCGCACAATCTCGCCAAACAGCCCCTGCTGGGCCATGTGCAGCGTGTTGAGCTCGAACTCGTCATAGCAGCAGTTCTCCAATATCACGCAGTGGCGCCGCCGCTGCTCCACCAAGTTCACCAGCGCCCAGCACTCCGTCAGCGTCATGGCCGACGGCACCTCCACCGCCGCGTGCTTGCCGTGCTCTATGGCGCACTTGGCCACCAAGAAGTGGTGGTGCCAGTCGGTGGCCACATATACCAAGTCTATATCGGGATTGGCGCACAGCGCCTTGTATCCCTCCTCGCCGCTGTAGCATGCCGCGGGCGGAAGCCCTGCCTCGCGCAAAAAGCGGCTGCTCGCCTCCACCCGGTCGGCCTCATAGTCGCACAGCGCCGCAATGCGCACCCCCTCAATGTGGGTGAACCGCCGCACCGCGTCGGACCCTCGCATTCCGAGGCCCACAAAGCCCACCCGCACCGTGTCTATGGCGGGCGCCGCCATGCCGATGGCAGTCCGCTGCCCCTCGGTGGCCGGCGCGGGCTCGGTCACTATCGTTCCCTCCCTCCAGTGCCACGGCCAGCTGTACTGCTGCACATACTCCGCCTCCTGCCCCACAGCCGTCACTATTGCAGTGAATGTCAGTATAAAGAAAAACAATTTCCGCATACTCGTCAGTTTTCTATTGCCCTGCAAAGATACCACTTTTTCCCCACCCCCGCAAAAAATTCTTCACTCTCCCCTCCCCGTCCCCGGCACCCCGTCACCGAATCTCCCGCCCCCGAATCTCCCGACCGCCTTCAGTTCGCCCCCTCCGTCCCCCCCTGTTGGCCCAGATTGCAAATCCGAGAGGAACATTCAATCCGTTTACTCATTCCTACGCAGTACAATCCGCCGCTACAGGAGGCTGCAAAGCAGAATGAGTCTTAGCAATTTGAATATCAGCTAGAACGCACCCAAAAGCAGACTCCCAGCAACAGCAACTATCGATTGAGTATTGCTGTACCCAATGCGGTGTCACCCCCTCTCGAAAAGTGTCCGCTCTTCAAGGATTTCAGTTCGAGAGAGCCTGACCCCCGCAGAACCTACAACGCCTGTATCTCCGTCTCGGAGAGTCCTGTCGCCTTGATGATTTGCTCCATGGGCAACCCCATTTGCAGTAATTGCCGCGCAATGTCGCGGGCTTTTGAAACACCGCCTTCTTCGCGGCCTTTTGCCAAGCCTTCTTCGCGGCCTTTCGCCAAGCCTTCTTTGCGGCCTTTTGCCCTGCCCTGTTTGAGCCCTTCCGC
>DCJB01000089.1:28214-29218 GCA_002317325.1 Bacteroidales bacterium UBA1711 | reverse complement strand
TGGTGAGCAGTAGGATAGCAAGCATTATTGTCTTTCCAACAGAACTGACGTGTGACTGCAAAAAGGGGAGGGTGCAAGGAGGTAGTGACGACAGACGCCACGGGGCTGCGTGTGACTGAAATAAAAAGGGGGGCTTTTGCAAGTCCCCCTTTTTGTTGGCGTGTCTGATGTCAATCCAACAGGCACCACGTTACCGTCTCGCCGATTCCCATGATTGAGCCTCTGATGCTGAGTTTGGAATCGGTCTCGAATTGACAGGCGCAGTTGGCTCTGATTCCGCGGGTGGGGTCATAAATCTTCCCACCTTCCCAACGCTGCTTCTTGTCGTTATATTTCATTCCTTGGAAGATGATAATGCGGTTGCAAGGCGTGTTGCGGAGACTCTTGTCGGGGTTCTTAATGTCGAGATAGAGTTTGCCCGTCTTGGGGTTGATACTGTCCTTCAAGTAAACGCACATGGCGCTGTAGGTGCCGTTCTTGGTCTTGAAGACCTTCACCTTCGAGTGCTGTCCGGCATGGTCCACTCGATACATACCCACAATACCGTCGGGGTTGGCGTTTCGGCTGGTCTGCGCCATGCCTACCACAGGGAGCAGCAGAATGAGAAGCAGCAGTTTGTTCATATTCAGACCTGCTGCGTATTACTTCTCGACATTCTTCGGGGTGGCGGGCTTCATGCCGGCGGGCTTCGAGATACTCTCGCGCATATCGGTGTCGGCCTGGATGTTCTTCATGCGGTAGTAGTCCATAATGCCGAGGTTGCCCGAGCGGAAAGCCTCAGCCATCGCCTTGGGGACTTCGGCTTCGGCCTCAATGACCTTGGCTCTTGCCTCCTGTGCTTTGGCTTTCATTTCCTGCTCCGAAGCCACTGCCATGGCGCGGCGTTCCTCTGCCTTGGCTTGTGCGATGTTCTTGTCGGCGTTGGCCTGATCCATCTGCAACTGGGCGCCGATGTTCTTACCCACGTCGATGTCGGCAATGTCGATGGAGAGAATCTCGAAAGC
>DCJB01000089.1:0-28045 GCA_002317325.1 Bacteroidales bacterium UBA1711 | reverse complement strand
TGTTTGATGTTGGTGCGCACAGTGACGCGTGCTTTGGCGATGAGCTGGATACCGTCCTTGGCCACTGCGGCCACGGGGGGTGTGTCAATCACTTTGGGGTTAACGGAAGTCTGCACAGCCTTCAGCACGTCGCGGCCGGCGAGATCGATGGCGGTTGCCGTGCGGAAATCGAGGTTCATGTTGGCTTTGTTGGCCGAGATAAGAGCCTGCACGACGCTGTTCACGTTACCGCCGGCGAGGTAGTGGGCTTCGAGTTCGTTCTGCGAAAGTTTGAGGCCTGCCTTTGTTGCGTTAATCATGTTGTTCACGATAATGCTGGGCGGCACTTTGCGGAAACGCATGAACATGAGTTGAATGAGCGACGTGCGGACGCCGGACACCAACGCCTGGAACCACAGTCCCACAGGGACGAGATACAGGAAAATGATAAGGGCGATAAAAATCACCACACAGAGGATAATAATGCTTAATTCCATGGTTTAGTTATTGGGTGAATTGTGAATTGTGAATTGTGAATTGTGAATTTGTGAATTGTGAATTGTGAATTTGTGAATTGTGAATTGTGAAATTGTGAATTTGTGAAATTGTGAATTGACAAATGGGGAGGGGATTTAGAATTAAGAATTAAGAATTAAGAATTTAGAGTTGGAGTGGTGGTGGTGGCGGTGGTGGTGGGTATGTGGGTATGTGGGTACGTGGGTACGTGGGTTATTCGGGGGATTCGAAGCGGTTGTCGGAGACTTCTTTTACGTCGATACGGTAGCCTTCCACCGCCACTACCTCTATCTGTTTGTCGGGGTCGATGTACTTGTTTACGGCGTGGACTTCCACCTGCTTCCCGTCGAAGAGTGCTTTGCCTGTGGGGGCGAGGCGGGCGATCGTCGCGCCTCGGGCGCCGACTGAGAGGCTCACCTCGTCAACTTGGTTGACCACACTGTCCGACTCTTCGTTCAGGCTGAAGCGTTTCCATGTCTTCGTCTTCATGAAGATGGCCAAAAGGACAATACAAAGTGCCACGCAGCTCAGAAGAACTATGGTGCCGCCTTTAGAGCCGAGGATGAGGAAGCTCTCCCAAACGCCGAAGACGATAAGGCCGCCGCCGCAAATGCCGGCTATGCCGCCCGGGAGGGCTACAATTTCAAGGGTGAGGAGCAGGAGTCCTATCAAGAGGACAACAACTACAATCGTGAAGTTCATATTCGTACTATTTCGCTGGTCAATTGTTTGTCTAAAAGAGCGGTGTGCATGGGGAGCAGGGTGTCGTAGCTGCCGTGCTTCACCGTGCATTTCCCATGGCAGTGCACCAGTATGGTGCATTGTTCTGCCTGTGAAGTCGAGATACGGCAGATGTCAACCAGTGCCTTGATGACATAGTCGAACGAGTGCACGTCGTCGTTATGCAGGACGAGGCTGCATCCCGAGTCTTCCAGTACGTCGGCTTCTGGCGATGAGAGCGGAGAGGTTGCAGGTTGTTCCATGGGAGTTTGGGTTAGTCGATGAGAGCGATGGCCTGGGCACTGATACCCTCTTCGCGGCCTTCAAAGCCGAGGTGTTCAGTGGTGGTGGCCTTCACCGATACTTGGTCGGTCGTCAGCCCCAGCACATCGGCCATCGTCTGCCGCATTGCCGGGATAAAGGGTGCGAGTTTGGGCTTCTGAGCCGCCACGATGCTGTCAATATTCTGGATGCGGTAGCCTTTTTGGGAGAGGAGCGATCCGCAGTTCTTGAGCAGTACCTTGCTGTCGATACCCTTATACTGCGGGTCGTTGTCGGGGAAGTGCTGCCCGATGTCGCCGAGGGCAGCGGCTCCAAGGAGGGCGTCGCAGACCGCGTGGATAAGCACATCGGCATCCGAATGGCCGAGCAGGCCGAGCGAGTGCGGGATTTCCACGCCGCCCAACCACAGCTTGCGGCCTTCCACAAGCCTGTGCACGTCATAACCGATGCCCACCCTCATGGTCAGATTTTCTTAGATTTTTTCACGAAGTTGAGCGTAAGTGAGATACGCACAGTGTTGGAGAGGGGGTTCGAGGAGAAGCTGGTGGTGGGGATGAGGTAGGAGAAGTCGAACTGTAGGATGTTGTAGCGCAAGCCGAAGCCCACAGTGGCATAGCGGCGGCCGCCCTTGGTGGTGCTTTCGTAGAAGTAGCCGGCGCGTGCTGCGAGGGTGTTCTTATACCAGTATTCAGCGCCAGCCGACACCTGAATCTCGGCCAGTTCCTCTCTGAAGCCGCCGGGGGCGTCAACAAACGACTGGAACATACCCTTGACCACGCCCGTGTTATAGTACTCGGTCATATTCCGATAGTACTTGCTGTAGGTGCTGTCACCGACGGTTTTTGGGGGGGTTGGGACGAGTAGTTTGTTGAGGTCGCACATCACGCTGATTTTGTTTGCGTCGTCAATCTCGTTGGTATAGCGGGCGCCGAAGCGCAGGTTGGTGGGGAGGAATTCCTTCTTAGTGTCGTCGTCGGAGTAGGAGAGTTTGGCGCCCATATTGCTGAAGAAGGCGCCGAGCGCCACGTCCTGGTGGTTGTCGATGGGGTGCTGCCAGTAGAAGCCGAGGTCGGCGGCGAGGCTCCAGGCGGGTTTGGTGGTGACATATCCGCTTCCGTCGCTCACGTTCTGTCCGTTGGTGAGGTCGGAGCGCATAAAGCGGCCGGTGGCGCCGAGCGAGACCTCGTCCGACAGTTTCATGGCGTAGGTGAGGTCGAAGGCGAACTCGTTGGGGTGCATGGTGCCTTTGTTGTTGCCCTCCACGTCGGTGCTCTGAATTTCGCCGAGGGAGAAGTAGGTGAGCGAGCCGGCGAGTGTCATGCGGTCGTTGATACGGCCGTAGCCGCCGAGGTAGAGGAGGTTCATGTCGCCCATGCCGAGGTTGCGGAGCCATGGGGTGTAGGTGGTGCTGAGACCTCCAACGCCGTCAATGAAGGCGAATTTGGCGTTGTTCCAATGTGCGGAGTAGATGTCGGGAGTGGTAGCTGCGCCCACATCGCCCATGCCGCCCGCCACTGCGTCGGGTGCGGTCAGCAGGATGGGCATTCCAGTGGAGATGTAATTCTTGGTTTGGCCGGTGAGGCCGGTGGACTGATTTTGGGCGGATGTACTGGCTGCGAAGCCTATCAGAAGCACGGCAGCGAGAACGACTTTTGCTTTTTTCATCGATATTGTATAGGTGAAATAATACGTCAAAACGGCGGTGGTTGGAAATTATTGTGCGGGCTGTTATTTTTTTTGATTCGTTGGTCGGAGGCTCTGAGGGTGTCGGGGCGGCGGTTCAGTTCCTCACAATCTTGGCCACCTTGGAGAGGGTGGTTCCATCGGCGGTGGTGATGACGGCGCGGGCGGCATACACGCCTCGACCCACCAGCGCCCCGGCGTCGGAAGAGAAGTCCCAGTCGTAGGTTGCCGTGCAGGAGCCCGAGGGGGGTTCGATGTCGATGTGCCGGACGAGGGCGCCGGTGAGGCTGTAGATGTCCACCCGCACACTCAGAGCCGAGCCGGGCTGGTTGTGTTCCACCCGGATGGTGGTGCGGTCGTGGGCGGGGTTGGGTGCGGAGGCAAACTGCCCTATTTGGGCATTGCGGTCGTTGGCCACGCAGAAGGAGATGGTGGCGGTGCCCGAGTAGTTGAAGATATTCCAGCAGCGGAGGGTGAGGGAGTGTGGGCCGTCGTCCAGTTTGCCGAAGGTGTAGCGTACTGTGCCGCAGCGGCTGTCTTGAATGTCGGGTTCGAAGGCGTCGTTGAGGTTGACGATACTGTGTGGGTTGTCGTCCAGCACTGCCACGATGTCGTGTCCCAGGCCGCTGCCGGCGGCGTTGATACCCACCGAATCGGAGAGCCGAGCCACGAGGGTGGGAGTCTCGTTGGTGAGTCCGCCGTTGCGGAAATTGGAGTCGTTGATGAAGAGTTTCACCACGGGGAAAGTCTCCACGATTTCGGCTGCGGAGTTGTAGCCGCCGAACTTGATGTTGCCGTACTGCCCTGTTGCGTCGTCGTTGTCGGAGCGGGCGTAGTGGGAGAGTTTGGCGAAGTCGTAGCGGTAGGCCACGTCGCGCGGAATGATGAAAGAGTAGGAGAAGCGTCCTCCGGCCACAGTCTCGCGGCCTTTGTACAGCACGCTTTTCTGCTGTGTGAAGTTCACTTCGGTGCTGTCGTTGTCGTTGGCGAGGGTGCGGCACTTGGTCTCGCGGTCGAAGACGATGGGAAACACCGTGCCGTTGAAGTCGGAGTTCAGCGAGCCGTCGGGGCGGCGCACCTCGCCGGTGATGGTCACCTGCGACAGCACCTCGGCCGAGTCGGTGATGTCGGGCTGCACGGGGCGGCCGTTCACGGCAGTCACCACCACCTCGTTTTGGGGGATAGAGAGCCGCAGTGCGGGGTCGCCGAGGAGAGTGATGCTGCGTGAGGAGTAGGTGCGGTTTTTGGCCTGCCGCAGTGCGTCGCCCACTGTGTTGCCCGGGGTCAGCGACAGCAGCACGCAGTCGTTGTTGAAGCTGTAGATGTGGGTGATGGGGCGGGAGGCGGCAATGACTCCGATGCCCGCGGCTGGTGCGAGGAGGAACTCTTCGGCGCCGCAGGTCTCGTCGGGTTGGTCGAACCGACCGAAGGTGCAGGTGCTGGTGACGAAGAAAGTGAGCTGGTCGGTATTGGTATATTTGGCCATATCCGAGAGCTGCATATAGCGTTCGGTGCCGATATAGCGGGCGGAGCCGTGGCCCACATAGTTGGTGATGAGGGTTCCGTAGTTGATGCGTTGGCGGAGAGCGTTGTTGGCTTCGGGGTAGTAGGAGCCGTCGGCGCCCGACTGCTGGACGTATGCGTCGGCATAGATGCGGTCGATATTCATCTGGGGGAACAGCCGCTTGATGTTGCGGGCGGTCATTTCTGACGATGAGGTGAAGTTGGTGTCGCCGGGGCACGATGGGTCGGCGTCGTCGGCCAGCAGACAGACATAGTTGCGCCAGTCGCCCCTGATGTCGCTGCGAGCCAAGTCGCTTTTCTCCATGTAGCGTTGAATCTTGTCCACTAAGTGGTCGGCCTCGTCGGTGTTCTTGGCGGGCAGCCGCCCGATGCCCAAGCACAGCGAGTCAAACGAGGTCTCAGTCTCCCAGTCGCCGAGATAGCCGAAGAGGTCGTCGGAGGCGTAGGTGCTGCCCTCGTTGTCGAAAGAGGTCTTGCTTTCATACGTCACCACGGTGGGTAGGTTGTAGCCCAGTAGGTTGCGTTGGTCGTAGGAGCCCTTGCCGAAGAGCAGCAGATAGCGCGGTCCGGCATCGGGGGAGTTGGTGGCGGCGGCCTTGTGGGCGAAGTGTCGCATCATGTGCCTGATGGCGGCGGGGTCGCGGCGGCCCGAGGAGAACTCGTTGAACACCTCATCCTGGGACACCACGAGGGCCGACATACCGTCGCGGAGGCGGTGCAGGTCGGCCAGCCGCTCGGCCTGTTCCAAGAACAGGGGGTGCGACACGATAACGAGGCGGCTTGGCGCGGCGCCGTGGATGTCTTGGTTGGATACCTGCTGGAGGGCGGCAGGTGCGAAGGCTGCCCCGGGTGTGAAGCAGATGTGGGTTGAAGGCTCTTCGGTCGAAGCGGTGTAGGCAAAACCGCTTCCGTCAGCGGAGGGAGCCAGTTGGAGGGGGTTGGCGGGGTCGGTCACGTCCCACACCCGCAGGTCGCCGCAGTAGCCTGCCGAGGCTGCGAACCGGGCGCTGCTGCCCGAGCCGTAGCTCCGGCTTTGGCGCAGCGTCTGCTGTCCGCCGGCGAAGGAGAGCGGAGCCTGAGCGTTGAACTCGATAAAGTCGATGTATCCAGCCGCATTGCTTTCGTGGGGCGTGTAGGTGCAGGTGAGGGTGATGTCGGTATTGGTGCGTGCGGTGAACGACTCCAAGGCCACGAGGTAGTTGGACTTGGCGGCAATGGTGTGCTGCCGCACGTCGGAGTTGTACTTGAGTGCGAACTGAGCCTGTGCGTTGGAGATGCTGGCGAAGGCGTAGCGTGCCAAGATGTCGGAGCCGGAGACGATGCCCGGGAGGGTGAGGGTGTAGGAACGCTCGCGGATGGCAGAGGAGAACTTGTCGCCCACCCATATTTGGCCGGTGCCGTGGGTGTTGGTTTTGTCGTCGTGCAACAGCGCCACGGCGGTGTAGGTAGAAATGACGGTTTTGGCGGCCGGAGGTGCGGGCTGCGCCTCCGCGATGCGTGGCACTTGGAAGTCGGCGGTGGTGGTGATGAAGTAGTAGTTCAGTGTGTCATAGACGTTCATGCGGTACTCGAAGCGCTGGTCGCCGGGGTCGTAGCGCCACGTGCTGGCACCTTCGGCATAGAAGAGGAGGTAGTCGGCGGCGTCGAAGTATCCGTTCCCGTTCAAGTCGGCCACCTCGATGGGGCAGGGGGTCAGGTCGTCGGGAGGCGGGGTAGAGTTGTCCATAGACAGAGGGCCGCCCGGGGTGCCGCAAACGGCCACCCGTTCCACCGGTGTGCCGGCGAGTGCGGGCAGATTGGCGGGCGAGACTTTGTAGATGCCGGTCTTGGACACGGGTATTCTGAACCATGTCCCCTGTGCCAGCCGCGAGTGGTCGGCAGACTGCTTTGCGGTGGTTGGCTGGGCGGCAGCGGGACCGGCCGTGCCGGCGGCAACCGCTGTGGCGGCGAGGAGGGCTAACAGGACTTTTCTTTTTCTCATGGTGAGAGTATTAACGGGCTTTTTCGTTCTTTATTGCAGCCATACGAATATTTTTTCCGTCCTTCAGGGGCGGCAGCCCGAGTGCGGGCTGCCGCCGGGAGGGCGGAGAAGAGAGAGTGTTAAGGCGTCTGCCGCCGCCGGTGGACGACAACGAGCAGAGCTGCTGCCGCGGTGGCGGCCAGCAGAGCCAGACCGAGGGCGAGGCGTGACGGGCTGGTGGCGGCCGATGGGGCTGAGTGCCGAGAGGCTTGTGCCGACTGTCGCAGCCGGCTTTCGGCGGCGGCCGAGTCCCACCACCACCGATGGCGCACCGCCACCAGCGAGTCGCCGCGCCACACCGAGTCGGCTTCGCCGCCGCGGCGGCTAAAAGCCGTCTCGCCGGCCGTCTGCTGGCTGGTGGTCCGGTATTCCGCCGTCCGGGTCGTCCCGCACGCCGCCGCCAGCAGCGCCAGAGCCGCGGTGCAGCACCACAGGGCAGTCCGTCTGGTGGGGGCAGTTTGACACCTCGCGGAGTGAATTGCGCAGCAGAGCCAGCTCTTGGGCCATGGGAGTGAAGATTTGTTCGCGAAACTCCTGCACATACTGGCGGGACAATTCAAACGAGGCCTGGTCGGCCTCGGCCGACAACTTGCGGGCCGCCTGCTTGGTGCGCTGGCGGTCGATAATCCACCCGCAGTTGCCGGCCAAGGCGATGAGGGCAAGAATTACCTCCATCATCGGCCGGGCGTTCAGATGTTGGGGCCTTGGGGTGCCTCGTCGTCGTCGAAGGTTGGGGTGAGGTAGCCAGTCTCGCGCAACTTGCCGTAGGACTTGACGGCCTTGACGAGATGCTCCTTAGACGAGTGGGACAACACCAAGGCGCTGTTGTTGCAGACAAAGCGTTGGGGCGAGCAGAGCGTCTTCCCGTCGTTCAGTCTCGAATGCACCACGCTGATGCCGCCCTCCACGGCGACCGAGGAGCCGAGGAAGCCGCTGTTAGTTGCGAAGAGGTCGGGGTTGACCACGTCCAGCACGCAGGTGATGTCGTCATTAGCGTCCAGCTGCAGCTGAGTGGCCACCATCTGCACCTTGGGCACCGAGTCGGAGACCATCTGCTTGGCGTAGAAGATAGTGATGAGGTCGCCGTCGAGGAAGCGGGCGGGGTTGTTGGAGAGGACGGCGTTGGTGAAGGCCTTCACCGTGGTGTCCTGGTCGAGTGCGAATCCTGAGCCGAGTGCGATGTTGGTCTTGGCCTTGTGGGTGGTAGTGTCGAGAGTTACTTCCACGGTGGTCAGGGTTCCCTCAGAAACCACATAGTTATTCACGATGCAGGTTCCCTTGGCGGCCTCGTCCTTGGTGAGGAAGAGGCCGGGTTCGCGCAGGTTGAGCGACATGAAACGGCGGAACTGGTTTTCGTTGTCGGAGCAGCCCTCAAAAGAGGGGCGGAGGTTCCTGTTGAACGACCGCCAGAGCTGAGCCACGTTGGCCATGCGCATAGATCTTGTCGCCTGGTTTTGGGTGAAGACCTTGGTGGCTTTGGGCTGGATTCTCTCGCGGAGGTAAGTCTGTCCGTTGCGGCGGCAGAAGGTGACAGTTCCTGCGGTTCCCGATAAGTTGCTGATGATGCCGGATACACGTGCCATAACGATAATAGGTTCCCGTCCCTCCCGTTCCTTAGGCGGGTGTGTTAGCGGGGCGGGGTCTCTGTCCGACGGTGCGGGGCGCCACCGTCCGTCCTCGAGAGACGGCGCAAAAGTACATGCTTCCGCCCACCCTGCGGCCTCTTCGCCGCCCAACGCCGCCCTCTGCCGCCCATTGCCGCCCACAGCGGCGCAACCCGTTCCACAGCGGCACTTCCGCCCAGCCTTTTGCCGCCTGTTTTGCCGTCCGGCGCCACCGCTGCCGCAAAAATGGGGGGCGTGCCGCAGTCCGAGCTGCAGCGCGCCCCCAATAGGTGGCCGCCTTTCAGAGCCGGGGCGGGTCGTTGCGGCGGCGACTATTCCCAGAAGTCGGCGTTCTCGATGCCCAAGTCGCTGGGGTGGAAGACGGGATTCTTGCCCGCCCGCTGCTGCCGTTCGTAGTCGCGCAGCGCCTTGATGGCCTTGGGCGAGAGCAGGAGGATGACGATGATGTTAATCCAAGCCATAATGCCCACGCCCATGTCGCCGAGGCTCCAAATCACCGAGGCCTCCTTGAGGCTGCCCGTGACAACGGCTGCGAGGAACAGAGCCCGCAGACACCACACGGCCACCCGTTCTCTGCGGTCGTCGCCGAAGGATTCCTCTTCCCGATTCACGGCTTCGGCAGTTTCGGCGGCTGAAGAGAGGCTGCGGCGGCGGGCTCGTTCCACGCGTTTCTCGCGTACCTTGGAGAAGAGGTAGATGAGGCTGGTTTCGGCATAGTAGTAGTAGGCCATGATGGTGGTGAAGGCGAAGAAGAAGAGCGTCACCGAGATGACGATGCCGCCCCAGTTGGCGCCCAGCAGAGAGCCGAGAGCGGCGATGGTGTAGCCCACGCCGGGCTGTCCGAGGTCGGCCGCCGGGGACTGGACGATGTAGCCGCCCGTAGCGGGGTCGATGACGTTGTAGCACTGCGTGGCGAGGAGCATGAGAGCGGTGGCGCTGCACACCAGCAGCGTATCGACATAGACCGAGAAGGCCTGCACGAGTCCCTGCTGGACGGGGTGTTCCACCTCGGCGGCGGCTGCCACCACGGGTGCGGTGCCTTGGCCTGCCTCATTAGAATAGATGCCGCGTTTCACGCCCCAGGCGATGGCGCTGCCCATGATGCCGCCCAGTGCGGGGACGACGCCGAAGGCGCTGGCTATCATCAGTCGGAAAGCCTCGGGCACGGCTTGGTAGTTGACGGCCAGCACCACAAAAGAGAGCAGGACGTAGGCGATGGCCATGAAAGGAGTCACCACCTCCGCCACATGTGCGATGCGCTTCACGCCGCCGATGACGATGAGGGCGATGAGCAGCGCCACGCCGCAGCCAATCAACCACGGTGCGATGTGGAAGGTGGCGGAGATAGAGGCGGCGATGCTGTTGGAGTGCACGGGCGGCAGGAAGAGGGCGGTAGAGAGCAGCATGGCGGCGGCGAAGAGGATTGCCAGCCAGCGGCAGCCCAAGCCGCGTTCGATGTAGTAGGCGGGGCCGCCGCGCAGCTGGTTGCCGTGGCGCTGCTTGTATATCTGCGCCAAGGCCGCCTCGGCGTAGGCGGTGCCGGCGCCGAAGAAGGCGATAATCCACATCCACACGATGGCGCCGGGGCCGCCGAAGCCAATGGCCATGGCCACTCCCACGATGTTGCCCGTCCCCACGCGTCCCGAGAGGGCCATGGCAAAGGCCTGGAACGAGGAGACGCCGCCGTTGGCGGCGCCGCTTTTGCGGAAGAGCAGCCGAATCATCTCGCCGAAGTGGCGCAGCTGCACAAAGCGCGTTCCGATAGAGAAATAGAGTGCCGCAATCAGGCACAGTCCCACCAAGGGCCAGCTCCAGACCCAGTTGTTGAGCGTCACGATAAGTTTGTCCATAATTGATAAAGAAATGTGGCGTTGTTGTTTATTAGTGGCGGGGGTGTTTGGCTACCCCGCCAAGTGTTGTTCGATGTTGCGTGCCTTGAGGTCGGGGCCGGTGTCGTCGGCGTGGGTGTAGATGATTTCGGGAGCCGTCTGTCCAGTGATGGCATAGTGGAATCGGTTCTGCACCATTTGGAAAAACTCCCTCGTGGTTGGCGACTTGCCGTCATAGTCGAAAGCGCACTCGGCGTAGATGTCCGTTATCTGTTGCCAAATGCGGCGTTCGCTCGCGCGGATGCTGCGGACCCGCTCCAGCAGTTCGCGGAAGTAGTCCTTACCAAATGCGGACTTAGCCTGTTTCAGGCGGTCGTCGTCCATCACGAATCCCTTCTGAATGTACTCGTGCAGAATCTTCGTTGCCCATTGACGGAAGCGAGTGGCTTTGAGGCTCGACACGCGGTAGCCTACGGCTATTATGGCATCAAGGTTGTAAAAAACCACCTCCTTTGACTGAGTCTTGCCTTCAATTGCGCCATGCTGAGTGGTTATTTCCATTTTGGAAACCACCACCTCTTTGCTTAGTTCTCCCTCGTCAAATATGTGGCCAAGGTGCTTGCTAATGGCTGGCACGCCCACGCCAAACAGCTGTGCCATGGCTTTCTGTGTGCACCAGAGCGTCTCGTCCTTGACAACCACCTGCACCTTGCCCTCCTCTTCGGGCATGGTGTAGATGATAAACTGTATTTCGTTGTTTTCCATGTCGCTATTGTTTTCCGTCTGCCGCAGGGTGTCTGCGTTGAATGGTTTTCTACTGGGGATTAGAGAGCCGGTTCAGCGCTGCCTGAAAGACCCTTGCGTTCACGAAGTTTTGGAAGTCCGGGTTGGCGAAATAGGCCTGAACGAACTCGGTCTTCTCTTCGAGCATACCGGCCACAATGTTGACGATGTCGTCGTTGAAGGTAATCTGCGCCACCTGGGTGTCGCCGTTGCGCACTGCGTTGACAAAGTCGATGCTTGTAGCGATGCGTGCCGGCAGTTCCTCAATCTGCCGTTGCACCTCGTCGCGGTTTTTCCATTCGATGTTGCCGTAGGTGTCGTTGAAGTCCTTCACTATACTCGACAGCACATCCATGTCGGGCGAGGGTCTGCCGCCGCCCGTGCCGACCGGAATCGGGCCCACTTGGGCGTTCTCGTTTTCGAGGACGATGGCTTGCTCATCCTCCTTCACGATGCGGTATTTGTCGAAGTCGATGTCTTCGAGCAGTCCCTGCGTGTAGTCGTCCATTCTCAGTTTCGGCAGCTTCCTCACCAGCAGGGCGTAGAAGATATACTGCTTTTCCCATTCCGGGCTCTCGAAGGGCATTATGCTGGCGAAATAGGGATAGCAGCGGCAGTAGTTCTTGATGGCGCTCTTGCAAGCTATCTGCTTGTCCTCGTCCAGTTCCTCCTTGAATCGCATCACCACCGCATCTATGACAGCGTCAATCTTAGGGCGGTCGTCATCGGCGCCCGTCAGCTTCAGTTTTGCGACAGCGTTGACGTCGTCCGGGGTGTAGAAGGGGGACTCTTCGATGGTCTCTGAGAGGTCGTTGAGCTTGTTGATGTCCGACTCTCCGGCGAGGAGGGTTGTCTTGTAGTACTGCTGGAAGGACAGCCGAATTGTTTCGGGGTCGTTGGCGAAGTCGAGCACGAAGGTGTCCTGTTTCTTGGGGTGGCAGCGGTTCAGGCGGGAGAGGGTCTGCACGGCTTTCAGGCCGCTCAGCGGCTTGTCAACATACATAGTGTGCAGCAGCGGCTGGTCGTAGCCGGTCTGGAACATATCGGCCACGACCAGCAGGCGGTAGGGTTCCTGCTCAATGCGGTGCTCAATCTCGGCCGAAGGGAACTTGTTGAGCGCGGCATCGGTCACCACCTTGCCGTCAATCACCTTGTCCGTGAATGCCACAATGGCCTTATAGGGGCTGTTGCGCTCGGCGAGGAGCCTGCTGATGACCTTATAGAACTCGATGGCTCGCTCAATGCTGGAGGTGATGACCATTGCCCGGGCTTTGCCGCCGATTTTCATATAGACCTTCCGGCAGAAGTGGTCCACCATGATTTCGGCCTTCTTCTCTATGGTCTCGGGCTGCCGTTCCACGTAGGCTCGTATTTTGCCCAGCGCCTTTTTCCTGTCGAACTCGGGGTCGTCGGGGATGGTCTTCAGCACTTGGTAGTAGGAGCTGTATGGGGTGTAGTGTTTCAGGACATCCAGAATGAACCCTTCCTCTATGGCCTGCTTCATCGTGTATTCATGGAAAGGGACGAAGAGAGGTTCTTCCGGCGCCGGTCCCGAGTCTGCCGGGGCAAAGCGCTCTATCCTGTCGCCAAACATTTCCAATGTCTTGTTCTTGGGCGTGGCCGTGAAGGCGTAGTAGTTGGCGTTCTCTGCCATCTTCCGTCCCTTCAGTATTCGGTGAATCTCATCCTCAAAGTCCTCCTGCTCCCCGTATGGGGCGGCCTCTTCTGCGGCCATGGGAAGCGGGGGCTCTTCGCAGCCAAAGGGTGCGGCGGGTGCGGCGTTGCCCGAGATGCTCATCGCGAGGCTTGCCGACAACGAGCCGTTCTGGCTGCTGTGCGCCTCGTCGATGATAATGGCAAAACGCTTATCCTTCAAAGTGTTTCCTATCTCATCCAAGATGAAGGAAAACTTGAAGATGGTCGAAACGATAATCTTCTTCCCCCCTGTCAGCAGTTCGCGGAGCGATGCGGACCTGTCCGCCCAACCCACGATGTTGCTCAGCCGCTGAAACGCTTTGATGTTGTCGCGTATCTGCCTGTCGAGGTTTACGCGGTCGGTGACAACCACGATGCTGTCGAAGAAGGGCTGCTGGTTTTCCTGCAGCAGAGTCACCAGCTGGTAGGCCAGCCAGGTGATGGTGTTGGACTTTCCGCTTCCGGCGCTGTGCTGCACGAGGAACCGCCGTCCGATGGGCGACAACTTGGTCACGTGAAGCAGGCTTCTGACGGCGTCCAGCTGGTGATAGCGGGGCCAGATGACCTTCTCCTTCGCCTGGTGGGTCTTCTTGTCCTCGATAGCCACCACCTGTGCGAAGTTCTCAATGATATTCGACAGGGTGGGCTTGGCCAGCACCTCCTTCCACACATAACAGGTCATAGTGTCGCCTTCCGCCACGGGGTTGCCGGCGCCGCCGTTCACGCCGCGGTTGAATGGCAGGAACCAGGAGTCTTTGCCGCACAACTCCGTGCACATCCAGGTCTGGCAGTCGTCCATGGCGAAGTGCACGGCGCAGCGTTTCTTTTGCAGCAGCAGCTCCTTGGGGTTGCGGTCGGTGCGATACTGCATGATGGCGTTCTCGTAGGTTTGGCCGGTGAAGTTGTTCTTCAGTTCGAAGGTGGCGAGGGGGAGGCCGTTGACGAAGACCACAAGGTCAATCTCGTTGTTGTTTGCCTTCGAGTACATCACCTGGCGGACAACGCCGAAGATGTTGAGTCCGTAAGCCTTCTTGGCGGTCTCGTTCTGCTCCGACGGCAGCGGATAGTACAGGTCGAAGGTCGAGCCGTTGTACCTATAACCCTTGCGCAGCACGTCGGTCACGCCGCGCTTGGTTAACTCGCCCGAGAGGCGGGCGAAGAACTTCTGCCGCTCGCTGGGCGACTTGAAGCACATCGACTGCTCCACCTTCTCCGGCTGAGACACCGTCACGAAGCGTTCCACCCACCTGTCAACCAAGGCATAGTCCTTGTTGAAGGCGGACGGGGCCTCCTGCTCGTAGCCGTTCTTCTCGCGCAGCCAGTCTGCGATAATCTTTTCAAGACCTGTTTCCGAAGTGTCCATGGTTTATCTGTTTTCAAGTTCACGTCTCAGTTCATCCTCCGTCGGCAGATAAGGAAGATATTTGCTGGCAAAGATTTGTTTTGAGCCTTCGAGAACGGAGTACTTAACCACTGTTTCGTCCTTGTCTGCACACATCAGTATGCCAATGGTTGGGTTATCATCCGATCCTTTCTTAATATCGTCAAACATGCGGATGTACATATCCATCTGTCCAACATCTTGATGTGTAAGCCTTGCAGCCTTCAAGTCGATGAGGACAAAGCATTTCAGGATATAATTGTAGAAGACAAGGTCAATGTAGAAATGGCTTGTCTCGGTGCTGATGCGGTATTGGCGTTTGATGAATGAGAATCCTTTACCCAATTCAAGCAGGAAGTCCTGCATCTTATCCGCCAAAGCAGCCTCAAGATCCCTCTCTTTATGGGCAGGGTAGGCTGGCAGTCCAATAAATTCAAGCACGTATGGGTCCTTCACAAACTGACGAGGGTCAATGGTGTTTGAATTTTCTACACACTGTCTGTCATTTTTGTTTTCCAAGAGCCCGGACTCCAGCTGACGCTGGTAATAGAATGAGTTGATATTGCGTTCCAACTGCCTCACGCTCCATTGCTCGCGTGCTGCCTCGCGCAGATACCATTCGCGGGCATCCGTGTTCTGCACTCTCATTATTAAACAATTATGACTCCACGGCAATTTGCTAGACAGTGTCTGGCAAATCTCAGAACTGGAATAGGTGAGATAGAACTGGCGCATATTCCTAAGGTTGGCGTACGAGAATCCGTTGCCAAATTCTGCGGTCAACTCCATTGAAAGGTTCTTCAAGAGGCATGCGCCGTAGTCGGCCCGTTCTGCATTCTGTTGTTCTTCAACCACAATGCGACGTCCAATCAGCCAATATGCGGCAGTCATAGCAGTGTTCGTATGGCGTACTACCAACTGTCGCGCCTCTTGAAGAATGGTGCGGATGTCTGTTGCAATATTGCCCGATGAAGGCAAGTTGTTGAGTTTCTCAATTTCGTTCATAACAATTAGCATACTTTCATTTGTCCTGTCACAACGTCGCTGATAAGGCGCTGCTTGTATTCCTTAATTGCCCCAATCTCCTGCCGAAGCTTCGCCGAGAGGGTGTCAATCTTGGACACCCGGGAGTTGATGTGGGCGACAATGGCGCGCTGCTCAGAGAGAGGGGGGACAGGCAAATGTAGAGACGCAATGAATTGGTGTGAAACACGTGGCATTTTAGTTCCATAAGTTGAAGCGTTGCTTATTGCGGTAAAATAAGATGTACGCATCAAATAAGCGAAATACATGTTGTTCATGTTCTCTTTTACTCGATAGACAAAAAAGTCGCCAACAGCATTGCCATCGAAATCTGCTAACCATACTTTGCATAGATATGGTCTTAATTTACCATATACAATGTCACCAACATTAAAATCAACACCATCACCGTCATAAATGGTATCTGTTTTAATGTATTTCCCTGAGAAACTTTCGATGTTCTCTAACCCTATTTTTATAGTTCTTTTTGTACTAACTGACTGTAGCAGCAGAATGTATTTGCTACGTTTAACTTCCCAATGTTCTGGGATTTGGGGGAGCCAGGGGATGTTGGTTGGTTTCATCTTGACGTTGGGATTCAGGCCACGAGTGACGGTGTCAGCAATGACACGTTGTTTTGTCTCTGCCAACAATTCTATCTGCTTCTGTTTCCCTTCCAAAAGTTTGTCAATCTTCCCACACTTCTCATCAAGGTATGCCACAATGCCCCGCTGCTCGGCGAGAGGGGGAAGAGGAAGGTATTTGTCTTTCAACAGCTTGAAATGGCGCGAGTAACCTAAAGTGATTAATGGCAAAGACAATAAGGAATAGTAATAATACTTCTGCACATAGTCAAAAGATGGGCTTATTATTCTGACTCCATCTGCCCCAACAACAAAATTGAAATCAACATATTTTATTGTTTTGGTGTGATCACCAAATATTATGACAGGATTGTCAATGTGCAAAACATCGTCTTCATTATTCCAATAACCATTAATAAGATCTTTTTCCTGCGATACAATAGGAAAAATTCCGATAGGCTCATATTGTGAACTTTGAAGTTTACAAGGCGCATTTAATAATTTCGAGCAATATGGAAATTTGCAAACTTTCCAGTGTCGCGGAATCTTTCCTAACCACTGAATGCCGCTGTCCTTATATTCGCTATACTGCTCCATGGGTTATTTGTTCATGTGTTTAGGGGTGTTGTCCAAGCGTTCTTCGTTGGCCGTGTTTGTCTGCAATCGATAGACCTCTTTCTCGCGCTCTATCTCCAATTTCAACTGTTCCTTGGTCGGCATATAAAGCATGTATTTGGCTTGGAAGAGGTGGTCGTTGCCGTTGAGCGATGAATAGCGCGCAATGTCTTCATCCGTATCGGCGCACAGGATGATGCCGAAGGTTGGATTGTGCCCTTCGGGACGGAACTGCTCATCATACATCTTGCGGTACATATCCATCTGCCCCACATCCTCGTAGGTTATCTTGTCGGCCTTCAGGTCAACAAGGACAAAGCACCGCAGAATGTAGTTGTAGAACACAAGGTCAATGTAGTAGTCGCTCTTCTCCGTGGGGATATGCTTCTGCCTGTCCACGAGCGCATAGCCCTTGCCCAACTCCATGATGAACTTCTCGATATGCTTGACGATGGCCTCTTCCAATTTCTTCTCGCTGAAGTCTCGTTCCGAATTAACCCCCAAGAACTCTGTCACGACAGGGTTCTTGATAAACTCTTCCTTCTCCGGCAGCACAGGCTCTGCGGCGTGAACGTCAACGACATCTGCTGTCTTGTCGCTTTGGTTAGAGAGCAAGCGATAGTAGTACTGGCTGAGGATGTTGCGTTCCAGTTCGCGGGTGCTCCACATCTGATTGGCCGCCTCTCTCATGTACCAGAGGCGTGCTTTCTCGTCGTCCACGCGCAGGAGATGGCGTATGTGGGTCCAGGTGAGATTGTGAACTCGCGCGTTCACAATTGTAGAATCCTTGAAACACAGATAGAACTGTCGGAAATAACAGATGTTTCTGTAGCTGAAAGCACTTCCATAATCGGCATGTAACTCCTTGGCCACACTTTTAGCAATCTGCTCTCCGTACTCGGCGCGTTCCTGTCCGTGCTGCTCTTCCTCCACGATACGTCTGCCCACATTCCAGTAGGCCTGTATCATCGAGGCGTTGATGCTGATATATGCCCGTCTGCGACCTTGCTCAATAATCTGCCGAAGGTCGGTTATCAGCCCATTGTTTGTTGCGATATAATTTGTCATAATCAATTGTCATGCAGTTATGGGTCAGCAATCATTTCATTATCTCCGACCACAGGCCGGCGGTCTCGGATTCGAGGCGGTTGATGACGGCCATGAGGCGCACGCATCTGTCTCGTTGGATGGGCTATAGATTAATCCGTTTCGACGCGTTCCGAAATGATTCAATCTGACACACCCCCTGCATCCCGCAGTATCACCGAACCACTGTGTGCCGCTTTCCATAGATGAGTCGTATTTTTTCATGCCATCAATCCTCAAAAGGAATGTTGAGAGTATATGTTCTTTCCTTTTTGTTGCCCTTAGCAAGCAAGAGGCCATTGTCAACAAGGAGCATTAGCAGAACTCTTACCCTGTCGTCACCAATATGCAGCAACTCTGCAATTTCGTGATTCCTCACCGTGTTGTGAGTCCGCATATATTCAAGAATCATCGTCAAGTTATCCCTTGTCTTTTTGCTTATCCCTTCTATTTGCTCTATTTTATCGCTTGTTTTTTCGGAAACCCGAATGTTTATCCCTTGTTTCTTGGCTTTATTCCTTGTTTCATTGCTCAATTCAAGGGATAGCGTCGTGCGTTCAGGCTCAAGCGAAATGGAATAACTGACTGTTGCGCCAAGTTTCTCTTTCACAGTTGCTGACACACCCCCAGCACCCCACAGTATCTCCGAACCACTGCACGCCGCTTTCCTTATATGAGTTGTATCGTTCCATGGTATTAAAGTGCACTGTCGTTTTCGTGCTGAAGCCTAAACAATTCCTTCTGCTGCGCTATCTCGCGAGCCAATATTTCTTTAGGAGGCATATAGGTTAAATATTTGGCGGCGTACATCTGTTTATTGCTTGCAAGTGTGGAAAAACGAGCAACGTCGGCATTGGTTTCCGAACAAAGTATGATGCCAACGGTTGGGTTGTCTCCTTCTGTACGCTTGTGGGCATCGAAAATCTTCAGATACATATCCATTTGTCCAACATCTTGATACGACACTTTCTTCGTCTTTAAATCGATAAGGACAAAGCACTTCAACAAATAGTTGTAGAAAACCAAGTCAATATAATAGTCGTCATCATCTGTGTGGATGTGCATCTGCCTGTCAACAAGAGCATAGCCTTTGCCCATTTCCATGAGGAATCGTTCGATGTGGTTGAGGATGGCCTGTTCGAGTTTCGTTTCCGTGAAGACGGTGTTTTGTTTGAACCCCAAAAATTCAACCAGCATCGGGTTTTTCACAAAAGCGGATTTTTCTTTGTCGTATTCGGCAGTATGACGGCACATTTCAGCCGCCACTTCGTATTGGTTTGCTTTGGGTGTTTGCAATAGTCGATGATAGTATTGGGTGTCGATATTGCGTTTCAATGTCCGATAGTCCCATTGCTGAGATGCTGCTTCGTGCAGATACCAATAGCGTTCTGTCGGGTCAGTTATGCGCATCAATCGTTCATAATGGCTCCATGATAGTTGAGGCGGTAAAACGATGTGGTCTTCTCGCAATTCGGCAGACGACGTCTGCTGAATTGAGTCAAGTTTCATTCTAAAATCAGCAGGCAATGTCTGCTGAATTATTATATTATTGAATGCTAAGTAGAAACGCCGAAAGTTCCGCAACTGAGTTTCCGAAAAACCCATGCCAAAAGCCTCAGTTAACGACTTTGCTGCAAGCTCGATGATGTGTTTTCCATAACCGGCTCGCGTGTTTCCTGATTGTTCCAGTTCCACGATTCGCCAACCAATAAACCAGTTTTGAACGACTTGCATCAGGTTGGCAGACCGATAACTTGCATCCCGAGCAGAGAACACTATCTCATGTAGTTCGGCAATGAACTCCTGCTCTTGCAGTCGGGCTTTATCCCTCTGGGTCGATTCTGAACGATTGATTGATACCTGTTTTCCCATAACATTCATTTTTTAACCCATTATCTCCGACCACAGGCCGGCGGTCTCGGATTCGAGGCGGTTGATGTCGGCCATGATTTCGTCGAGGGCGCGCAGTTGGGCGGGTTTGTAGAAGTACTTGGTGAAGGAGAGTTCGTAGCCCACGACGGGTTCGCCAAACTCTGCCTCGCAGTCGTAGGGTTTCACCTCGTTCTCGTAGAATGCCGCAATGCCGCCGGGGTAGAGCAGGGGAATCTGTTCGCACTCCTTCTTGACGCAGGCCATGACGGGCTTGCCCTTCTTGAGGATGATGTTGCCCGCGTCGTCGCGCTTGGGCCGCAGCACGGGCACCTGCCAGTAGCCGAACTCCTCGTTGGGGAAGATCTTGCTCTCCGGGGTCTCGCGGAAGTCGGTCAGCAGCCGGAGGATGCGGCGGCGGTCGTCGTCGGTGGTCTCGCAGTTTTTCTCGCCGAGGTTCTTGCGGAGGGTGGAGCAGATGGCGCTGGCGTCGATGAGCTGCACGAAGCCCTTGCGCCGTTCCTCCTTGCGGTTGGTGACAATCCAGATGTAGGTGGCTATGCCGGTGTTGTAGAAGTCGCGTTCGGGCATGGCGATGATGGCTTCGAGGAGGTCGTTCTCGATGATGTGGCGGCGCAGGTTGCTCTCGCCGCCGCCGGCCGAGCCGGTGAAGAGCGAGCTGCCGTTGTGCACCTCCACGATGCGGGTGCCCAAGGGGGAGTCCTTCATGCGGCTGATGTTGTTGGCGAGGAAGAGCATCTGGCAGTCGCCGATGTCGGGGATGAACGACGTGGCGCCGCAGAAGAAGCGCGGGTCGGCCACATTGCGTTTGTCGTCGAGTCCCCAGTTGTTGAGGTCGCTCTTCCATGGGGTGCCGAAGGGGGGATTGGAGATGCAGAAGTCGAAGGACTCGCCGGCGTGGCCGTCCTGGCTGATGGTGGAGCCGAAGGCGATGTATTGGTGGTCCGTCGAGCCGAGGCGGTAGGTGAACTTGCCGATGTTGCCCGAGATCATGAGGTCGGCCTTGCAGGTGGCGTAGGTGTCGGCCTGCTGCTCCTGCCCGAAGATGCTCGTGCGGACGCGCCGGCCCTCCTGCCGCGCAATGCGCTCTATCTCCTCCTGTGCGATGGTCAGTATGCCGCCGGTGCCGCAGGCGCCGTCGTAGATAGTGTAGGTGTTGTCCGTGATCTTGTCCTTGACGGGCTCGACGGCGAGTTGGCCGAGCAGCCGCACGTAGTCGCGGGGGGTGAAGTGCTCGCCGGCCTCGGTGACGTTGTGTTCCTCGTTGAACTTGCGGAGCAGCTCCTCGAAGATGGTCCCCATGGCGTGGTTGTCGAGTCCCGGCAGTCGCTCTTCCAGCGCCCGGGTGCCGTCTTCCCGGGCGACTTCCTGCATGACGGGTTTCACGGAGAGGTTGATGCTCTCGTCGGTGAATTTTTCCAAGAGCGAGCCGAGGCGGCCGGCCTCGGTGAGGTTGTCCACCTGCTGGCGGAGGTGGAACTTGTCGATGATGTCCTGCACGTCCTGCGAGAAGCCGTTGAAATACTCGATGGTGTTCATCTTCAGTCGCTGGGGGTCAATCTCGTTCTTCAGCGTCTTCATGGTGAAGGCGCTGGTGTTGTAGAACGGGTAGCCGGTCACCTGTGTGAGGAAGGGGGTGTAGTCGGCGAGGCCATGGCTGTCGCAGAAGGCCTTCTTCTCTAAGGCGGCGGCCTTGGTGGGCTCCAGCAGCACGTCGATGCGGCGCAGCACCATGAACGGGAGTATTATCTTCTTGTATTCGCCCTTCTCGAAGGCGTGCACCAGCACATCGTTGGCGATGTTCCAGATGAAGGAAAAGAGGGTGTTGTATTGCTTGTTGTCCATCGTGGTTGGGGGTTAGGGAATGGGGGGGGGCGACTTGGGCTTCAGAAAAATGAATGCGTTTAAATGAGTAATAACGGCTGCGAGACCTGCCTAATTTCAAGACGGTTGGCGGTCTGCATGAGCACTGCGGAGGCGAAGCGTTGGCAGAAGTATTCGCGGCTGCGGCACTTCTGCGCGTCGAAATAGACAATCTTGAGGCTGTCGCTCTCGGCTAAGGACTTAGCCTTAATCACCAGCGAGGTCTTGCCCCAGCGGCGTGGCGAGACGATGAATGTGTTTACGCCATATTGAAAGTTGGAAATCAGTTTCTTGGTTTCAGCCTCGCGGTCGGTGAAGGCCTCGCCGCTGACTGCTTTACCGAAAACAAAAAGAGGATTCATGGGGCTGTTTTTGTAATAACACTCTTACTAAGAAACGAATTACTAAGCGGAATATTATATCATTTTAGAATTTAGAATTTAGAATGTAGAATTTAGAGTTGGGGGAGGGGGGATTAAGAATTTAGGCCGAAGCCTCCAAATGCCGGTGCATTGCTGTCGGGTTATGTGGTCAACCCTTAAAATGTATTTAGGGTTGACCACATAAATAATAACGCACAACCGCTCAGGCTATTGCCTTTGGTTTCATTTTTCGGGTTCATAGGGGGTCAAGTCGGGCTCCAGACCCCCTCGGCCGTGAAGAATCATGCAGGGGAGGCGCTATGCGGAAAAAAAAGCGTATCTTTGCAGAACGTCTGCTGTTGAGATGAATATATACAAACTGAACGACATCAGGGAATTGCCATTTGCCACTGCTGTGACGGTGGGGATGTTTGACGGCGTGCACAACGGCCACCGCCACATTTTGGCGCGGCTCGGGCAGGTGGCGGAGGAGGAGGGGGTGCGGCCCGTGGTGGTGACATTCGACCGCCATCCGCGCCTCGTCCTCCTGCCGCCCGGCGAGCAGCCGCCCGCCGGTTTCCGCCTCACCACCAACGAGGAGCGCTATGGCCTGTTGGCGGAGGCGGGGGTGGGCGATGTGGTGGAGATAGGCTTCACGCCGGAAGAGGCCCGGCTGTCGGCCTGCGACTTTTTCCGCCGCACCATCGTGGCGCGTCTGCGTGCCAGGGCCTTGGTGCTGGGGTTTGACAATATGTTTGGCAGCAAGGCCAAAAGCGACTTTCACCGGCTCCGCCCCCTGGCGGAGGGGATGGGGGTGAGGGTGTCGGAAGACACAGCGCTCCTGTACGAGGGGAGAGAGGTGAGTTCGACGCAGATAAGGAAGGCGCTGGGCGCGGGCGACGTGGGGCGCGCGGCCGCCATGCTGGGATACGAATACCGCGTGAGCGGGCGGGTGGGGGAGGGCCGCCGGGTGGGGCGCTCCATCGGGTTTCCCACCGCCAATGTGGTTCCCGACAGCCTCGAGAAGGCTTTGCCCGCCGACGGGGTCTATTGCGTGCGCTGCCTCGCTGCCGACGGAAGCCTCCGCACAGGCATGGCCAACCTCGGGGGGCAGCCCACCTTCGGGCTTTCGCAGCCGACCTTCGAGGTGCATTTGATAGACTATGAGGGCGACCTGTACGGGCAGACGCTGGTGGTCCGCTTTGTGGAGCGGCTGCGCGACATACGCCGATTTGACTCGCCCGAGGCCCTCGCCGAGCAGCTGGCGGCAGACCGTGCCGCCGCCCGTGCCGCCGGGGGCCGTCCTTCACCAGTCCGTTGATGCTCATGCGCCGCCTCCTCCCCATAGTCATGTTACTTATCGGCTGCTCGCTGTCGGCTGCGCAGCCCGGGCGGGTATATACGTCGCTGCAAGAGGTGGAGGACCCCGAGGAGGTGTATGTGCTGCGTCTGCGCCACCAGCGGCTGCGCCATGTGCCCGCCGCGGTGTGGCAGATGGGGAACCTGCGCGAGCTGGACCTCCGCGGCAACCGCCTCGCCTCGCTGCCCGACAGCGTGGGCACCCTCGCCAACCTGCGCCGTCTCGAACTCAGCCGCAACCCCATCCAAGCCCTGCCGCCCGCCTTGGCCGCAGCCGACAGCCTGAGAGAGCTGATACTGTGGGACACCTACATCACCACGCTGCCGCCGGAGTTTGCCCGGCTCGACGGCACGCTGCGGCTCATAGACCTGCGGAGCTGCCCCCTGACCCCCGACGACCAGGCCGCCCTCTCGGCGCTGCTTCCGCGGGTGGAGAAGCGGTGGGACTACGCCTGCAACTGCGGATACTGAAAATACGCCAACATAATGCCCAAAGAAGACCTCACCATTGCCTACTATCAGCAAGACATAGCCTGGGAAGACCCCGAAGCCAACTACCGCCGTGTGGCGGCGGCCTTGGACGACCTCGGGGGCAGGCCGGACGTCATAGTGGTTCCCGAGACATTCTCCACCGGATTCTCGGACAATATGGCGGCCATGGCCGAGCCGCCCGGGGGGCCGACGTTCCGTTTTGCCTTAGACACCGCCCGCAGCCGCAACGCCCTCTTTGTCGGCACTTGGACAGTACGCGTGGGCGACGCGGTATTCAACCGGCTGCACGCCGTCCGCCCCGACGGGGGCTGCGTCTGCTACGACAAGGCGCACACTTTCCGCATGAGCAGCGAGGCGTCGCAGCTGGCCCACGGCTGCCGCAACGCCCTCATAGAATGGCAGGGCTGGCGCATCCGTCCTGCCATCTGCTACGACCTGCGGTTTCCCAAGTGGCTGCGCAACAGCCTGCCCGGCATAGAGTGCCCGCACAGCAGGTTTGACGGGCTGGCGCTCGGCCAACTGCCCGACCCCGACGTGCTGGAGCTGGAATACGACCTGCTGGTGGTATGCGCCAACTGGCCGGGCAGCCGCCACGAGGCCTGGAGCACCCTCCTTCGCGCCCGCGCCATAGAGAACCTCTGCTATGTGGCGGGGGTGAACCGGGTGGGCACCGACGGGACGGGCATACCCTATTCGGGCGACTGCGCCGTCATCGACTTCAGGGGGCGCGCCCTCGACGAATGCCTTCCCGGCGCCCCCATGATCCGCACCGCCACCCTCAGCCGCACCGCCCTCCGCACCTTCCGCCGCCACTGGCCCTTCTATCTTGATTTCGACTAACCCCTGCCCCATGAATATTGAAGAAAAACTTGGATTTGACAAAATACGCGCCATGGTGGCCGCCGAATGCACCAACGCCCTTGCCGAGCAGATGGTGCAGAAGATGGCCTTCTCCAACAGCTACGACCGGGTGGTGCGGGAGCTGCAGCAGACCGAGGAGTTCCGCCAGATCCTTGTGATGGAGACCGGCTTTCCCTCGCAGGACTTCATAGACCTCACCGACGAGCTGCTGCGGCTGCGCGTGGGCAACACGGTCATAGACCAGCAGGCCCTCTTCGACCTGAAATGCTCGCTGCGCACCATAGGGGAGTGCCTCCGTTTCCTGCTTGACGACGCCGCCGCGCGCTACCCCATGCTGCACGAGCTGGCGCAGAAAGTGGAGCTGGACCCCTCGCTCTCCAAAACCCTTGCCAAGCTCATTGACGACAAAGGCGAGATATACGACAACGCCTCCGACACGCTCCTTGACATCCGCCGCGAGATAGCCAAAAAGCGCTGCGACGTGGACAACCAAATCAACCGTCAGCTGGCCCGGGCCAAACGGGAGGGCTGGGCGCCCGAGAACGGCGAAGTGACCATACGCAACGGTCGGTTGGTGATACCCATGCTCGACACCCACCGCCGCAAAATAAGAGGCCTCATACACGACGAGTCCGCCACGCGGCAGACCGCTTTCTTGGAGCCCTCGGACGTGGTGGAGCTGAACAACGACCTTCGGGAGCTGGAGTTTGCGGAGCGGCACGAGATACAGAAAATCCTCGCCCAGTTCACCGACCGGCTGCGGCCGCAGCTTACGCAACTCATCAACGCCTACTGGTTTTTGGCCCGCATAGACTTCATCCGGGCCAAAGCCCGCTTTGCCCTCACCCTTAGGGCCGGCCGCCCCATCGTTGACAGCATCGCCAAAATCAACTGGTTGGACGCGCGGCATCCGCTGCTCTACCTCGCCCACAAGGGCGACATCGTCCCCTTCAACATCACCCTCGACGACACGCACCACATCCTCATCGTCTCGGGGCCGAATGCCGGCGGGAAGTCGGTGTGCCTCAAGGCTGTCGGGCTGATACAGTATATGCTGCAGTGCGGCCTGCTGGTGCCCTGCCGCGAGACCTCGGAGTTCGGTATCTTCGACGACATATTCATAGACATAGGCGACCAGCAGTCCATAGACAACGACCTCAGCACCTACACCTCCCACCTGCAGAACATGAAGAGCCTCTTGGAGACCGCCCACGAGGGCACCCTCTTCCTGCTGGACGAGTTGGGGGGCGGCACCGAGCCCCGCTCGGGCTGTGCCATAGCCGAGGCGCTGATAGAGGAGCTGCACAGCCGTCATGCCTACGGCGTGGCCACCACCCACTACGCCGACCTCAAACTGCTGGCCGACAGGCATGCGGGAATATGCAACGGCGCCATGCTCTTTGACACCGACCAGATGAAGCCCCTCTATCGGCTCGCCATCGGACACCCCGGCAGTTCGTTTGCCTTCGAGATAGCCCGCAACATAGGGTTTCCCGAAGAGATACTCCGCGCCGCGGGCGAGAAGGTGGGAGTAGAGCAGCTCAACTTCGAGCACCAGCTGCAGCAGATAGAGTTGGAGAAACAGCAGCTTGCCCAGCAGAAGGCCCAGTTGGACATGGCCGACGCCTTCCTCTCCGAAGTGACCGGGAAATACCGCCAGCTGTCCGACAACCTCGAGTCGCGCCGCTACGACATACTCAGCAGCGCCCGCAAAGAGGCGCAAGAGATAATAGCCAACGCCAACCGCACCGTAGAGCAGACCATCAGCGACATCAGAGAGGCGCAGGCGGAACGCGAAATCACCCTGCGTGCGCGAGAGCGCATGAAGGCAGAGCTGCAGCGCATAGCCTCGGACCAGGAGAAGCACGACGAGCAGCGGGAGGCCGCCCAAGCGACCCTGCCTGCCGCCGAAGCCCGCCGCCCCGGCGGAGCGAGGCCCGACCCCGAAGAGGGCGAGGCGCCCATCAGGATTGGAACCATCGTGCGCATAGACGGGCAGGAGACCTTCGGGCAGGTGGTGGAACTCAAGGGCAAAAAAGCCGTGGTGGAGAGCAACAGCATACGCATGACCATTGCCCTCAACCGCCTTGGCGGCACCTGGAAAAAGGCCATACCCGCCGACAAGTCGAGCCGGCAGAACAACCGTTTCCAGTCCATCTATGACGACATCAACGAGAAGCGCAAATACTTCAATCCCACCCTCGACCTCCGCGGGCAGCGAGCCGAAGAGGCCTTGGGCAGCCTCCAGCAGTTTCTTGACGAGGCCACGCTCCTGAGCGAGAAAGAGCTGCGGGTGCTCCACGGCAAAGGCTACGGCATACTCAAACAGCTCATCCGCCAGCAGCTGCAGGGCAACCACGACGTGCAGTCGTACCACTCAGAACGCATAGAATTGGGCGGCGACGGCATCACCGTGGTGCACCTGAAATAGGCTTTGGGAAAAATATGTTCACAGTAAGGAAAAATCCGCCTCTTTTTTTGTATCTTTGCAGTTGGAAAACTTCACGAAAATAATAAACAAAAAACGTACATAATCATGAAAGCAAGAAAGTTATTACTCGCACTGATGGGTATCGCCCTGCTGGCGCCCCTCACCTCGTGCCGAAAAGAGTACGTCACCATCCACGATGGCTCCAAGCTCTACACACACCAGTACACCGTGAAAAAAGACCAGTGGACGCTGGAGACCACCAACGACGGCCGCACCTACCTCTTCTCCAAATGGGAGAACTCGGACATCACCGCCAGCGTGATGGCCGACGGCGCCGTGACGGCCTACGTGTGGAATGTATATGACTCCCGCTCGGGTGCAGGGAGTTGGAATCCGCTGCCCTACGTCTATCCCTACATATACGGATACACCGAGGAAGGCGCCCCCACAGCCATAGCCGAGAATATCCGGTTCGAGTATGAAGAGGGGCAAGTCATCTTCGTGATAGAGGACATGGATGCCTTCCAGCCGGACGCAATGATTGACGACATCACCTTCAAGGTCTGCGTCCACACCAACTGAGGCGGCGGTCTGCCAAGTGGTCCCGGGCAGCCCCGATGGGGGCTGCCCGGGACAATTTTTTTTCTTGCTTCGGCAATAATTCAATGGGTCTGACGTTTTCCTGAAAAATGCTTGCGTATGTGTGAACCTGCTCTGAAGGAACGTTACGTCAACTTCTACACCGACTTTGCATTCAAGAAGCTGTTCGGCACCGAGAGCAACAAGGAGCTGCTCATCAGCTTCCTCAACTCGCTGTTCGACGGGAAGGAACAAATCACCGACCTCACCTACCTCAACGTGGAGCACCTCGGGCGGTCTTCGGCGAACCGCAAGGCCGTGTTCGATGTCTATTGCCAGAACGAGCAGGGCGAGAAGTTCCTCATCGAGATGCAGAAGACCGAGCAGGAGTACTTCAAAGACCGCAGCATTTTCTACTCCACCTTCCCCATTCAGGAACAGTCGGAACAAGGTCCTTGGAATTTCAGGCTCAGCAAGGTCTATACCATCGCCATACTCAACTTCGTCTTTGAGCCCGGCAGCGCAGACAAGATGTACCACGAGGTGAAGTTGGTGGACCTGAGGACCAAGAACGTCTTCTACGACAAATTGACGTACATTTACTTGGAAATGCCCAAGTTCAAGAAGGGCGAGGGCGAGTTGGAGACGACATTTGACAAGTGGCTATATGCTATGAAAAATCTAAACCAGTTGATGGACAAGCCTCAGGCGCTGCAGGAAGCCGTCTTCCAACGGCTCTTTGACCAAGCCGAGATAGCGCGGTTCTCACCCTCCGAAATGAAAAGCTACCGCGAGAGCCAGAAAGACTTTTGGGACCTGTTCAGCGTCACCCAAACTGCTGAGAACAAAGGGCACGCCCGAGG
>DCJB01000079.1 GCA_002317325.1 Bacteroidales bacterium UBA1711 | reverse complement strand
AGGCAGGACTTGATGGAGATAATCGATACTGCGAGAAAAAACGCCAGTCTGTAGCCGCATGAGGGGGCATATTCTGATTGAGACAGATGGCATGGAGATAGGCCTTGTCCCGCTGGAGAGGCGGAATCAGGCTGTCCTTGATTTCTTCTCGATGAAAGGAACCGCAGAAAGTGCGGGAGACACTTTCTATGCGAAGAAAGACATTTGGGAAAAAGAGTTTTCCTACGGCACATTTTACCCCGGGTTTGCCAATATCGAATGGGCTGAAGCGCTGCAAAGACCAGAGTTCCAAGGCGTGGAACAGGCAACGCTCCAGCTGGCTCAGGATAGTATTATGAGGAGTCCTTGTCCAAAAGAACTCCTTGATACATATACCCTCGCTTCTCTCCCAATCCCGTCCTCGTTGGCGGGCTTCCAAATAAATCCTCTGCCCAACGACTACCTCTACGATGCTGCCGGTTGGGAGGAGTGGCGTCGCAGGTGGCTGGTAGCCCATCAGGAGGACATTGACTGGGGCGACGATTCTAACCAGTACTTTCCTCGGTTGGATAGAACCCGTCAGGTGCTGCTCGACTGCTTGGGGAAATGGAAAGCCGCTCCGCCCAATGATGGGATTGAGAAGTTGTTCAAAGATGTACGATTGGAGGGAATGAAGACGGTTGAGGACGTTGCAAACCAATTTCACGAAATCATGAAGCACCTGGATGAGCGAGAGAGAATTGACTGCACGAAGACAGTTGGCTCACAAGTGTGTGAAGCCAACTATTACAAGCGAGAGGAAGAGTTGGAGAAGATGGAGCAGTCATCGGGCAACCAAAATGTGAGCGTCATCTACAGTATGAGAAAGGGTGGGGAGTATCGCTTTCTCTCCCTCGACACTCAGCACGGAATGTTTGAAGTGTGCGACGACAGGGGAGACCATGTGGGGGAAATCCGTTTTGACGGCACGCACAATTCGGACGCAGAGCTAGACCACAGTTTGCTGCGGGTGGCTGACCGGAAGAAGTTGCCAAATTGAATCCGTTGAGTTTCACATCGAAGGTGTGAAGGTTAGAAGCAAGAGGAGTTCCACCCTTCCAAGAATTGCCTTGGTTGGGCGGCTTCCGCCCCCGCCTCCTCCCGCCCGCCGAAAAAAAGAAATACGGGTGTTTCCTTTTTTTTTCGTATCTTTGCCGTATGGAAATCGTGTCGAAGATAGGCCCAAAGCGCAAAGATAGAATGTCATACGAGCAGGCGTTTGCTCTCAATAGGGGGAATATGGTTCCTCAGGCTCCTGAATTGGAGGAGAATGTGCTGGGCGCCCTCATGCTCGACCCCAATGCGCTGAACACCGCCATCGACCTGCTGCACGAGGAGTATTTCTACAATCCCCAGCACCAGGTGATTTTCCGCGCCATCCACAAACTGTTTGAGCAGAACCAGCCCGTTGACCTGCTCACCGTCACCAACCAGCTCCGCCAGAACGGCGAGTTGGAAGCCGCCGGCGGCCCCTACCACCTCTCCGAACTCACGGCCCACATCACCAGTGCGGCACATATTGAGTACTATTCGCGCGTCTTGAGCGAGAAGTACATCCTCCGCGAGCTCATCCGCATCAGCACCGAGACCATCACCAACGCCTACGACGAGACCACCGATGTGGTGGACCTCTTGGACAAGACCGAGGGGCTGCTGATGGACATCAACGACAAGAACTTCCGCTCCGACTTCACCGAGTTGGGCAACTTGGTTCAGGCCGCCACCAAACAGGTGACTGCGGCTGCCGACTCAAAGGGCGCCAACACGGGGCTGCCCTCGGGGTTTGTTGACCTCGACCGCATGACGGCGGGCTTCCACCCCGGCACCCTCATCATCTTGGCCGCCCGCCCTGCCATGGGTAAGACCGCCTTCGCCCTCTCCATGGCGCGCAATATGGCGGTGGACTATAAGAAGCCCGTGGCCTTCTTCTCGCTTGAAATGACGGGCGTGGAACTGGCCATGCGCCTCATCAGCGGCGAAGCGCAGATACCGGGCGACAAGCTGAAGAAGGGGGAAGTCGAAAAACACGAGCGTGTACAGATAGAGCAGCGCTGCCAGGTGCTGAACGATGCCCCAATCTATATCGACGACACTCCGCAGCTGACCATCTACGAGTTGCGGGCCAAGTGCCGCCGACTCAAGCAGCACCACGACATCCAGATGGTGTTCATCGACTACCTCCAGCTGATGAGCGCCGGCAGCGACGCCCTCAGCCGCAACGGCAACCGCGAGCAGGAGATCAGCACCATCAGCCGCCAGCTGAAGTCACTCTCCAAGGAGTTGGGTATCCCGGTGCTGGCCATGTCGCAGCTCAGCCGTGCTGTGGAGACCCGCGGCGGCACCAAGAAGCCCATGCTCAGCGACCTGCGCGAGTCGGGTGCCATCGAGCAGGACGCCGACATCGTCATGTTCATCTATCGCCCCGAGTACTACGACATCAAGGAGGACGAGAAGGGAATCACTCTCGGCATGGCCGACATCATACTGGCCAAGCACCGCAGCGGCGGGGTGGGGGAGGTGCGCCTCCGCTTCGTGGGCAAGTACGCCCGCTTCGAGAACTCCGTTCCGATGGGCGGAGGATCAAACGGCGTGCTGCCGCAGAATCATGGTTTTGACACCAACGCCGAAGGGCAGAGAACCGCCATCGTTCCTTCCCGTATGAACAGCATGCCTGAGGACGAGGTTTCCGACTCTTTGAGGACAAACGATATGGCCGAGGATATGGAACCACCGTTCTAAGCACATGGCTGCCACTTTTTTAATGGAATAATAATAAACAAGATAGCAATGGAAAACATCGAACAACTGACCAAGAAAGACCTCCTGAAGGAGACCATCAAGCACATCGACATCAAGAAGTACGACAGCACCGAGCTGATTGACGCCATGCGTTCCATGTCCTTCGCCAGCCGCGACACAGCCCGCGCCGCCGACATCCTCACCATGATGTGCAAAGAGAAGGACTGCACCAACATCCTCACCATCGCCGGCTCGACCAGCGCCGCCGGCTGTATGCAGGTCTATGTGGATATGGTGCGCAACAAGATGATTGATGCCGTGGTCTCCACCGGCGCCAGCATCATTGACATGGACCTCTTCGAGGCTCTCGGATTCAAACACTATGCGGGCACCAAAGAGAACGTCATCCCCGACACCAAGCTCCGCGAACTCTATATCGACCGTATCTACGACACCTTCATTGACGAAGAGGAGCTGCAGGCTTGCGACAACGCCACCTACGAGTTGGCCAATATGCTTGAGGCCCGTCCCTACAGCAGCCGCGAGTTCCTCTACGAACTCGGCAAGTGGCTCCACAACGGCCGCGGCGTGAAGAAGGAAAGCCTCATTCAGACCTGCTACGAGTGCGGCGTGCCCATCTTCTGCCCCGCCTTCAGCGACAGCAGCGCCGGTTTCGGCATCGGCAAACACCAGTGGGAACGCGCCCAAAAGGGCCAGAAGTACCTGAGCATCGACTCGGTGTGCGACTTCATCGAACTGACCAAAATCAAGATGGCCTGTCCCGAGAGCGGCCTCTTCATGGTGGGCGGCGGCACGCCTAAGAACTTTGCCCAGGACACCGTCGTGTGCGCCGAGATTCTCGGCCACGAGGTGCCCATGCACAAGTATGCCGTTCAGATTACCGTGGCCGACGTGCGCGACGGCGCCTGTTCCAGCTCCACCCTCCTCGAAGCCGGCAGCTGGGGCAAGGTGAGCGAAGAACTCCAGCAGATGGTCTATGCCGAAGGCACCACCGTCATTCCCGCCATCGTGAGCTATGCCTACCACAACGGCTGCTGGAAAGGCCGCGAATACAAGAACTGGCAGAAATTATTTGAGAAGTAGTTCGTAATTTAGAATAAATAGTATAGAGTTTGCGGCAGCGTCTCGTTGAAGACAACCGGCCCGCCGCTGCGAACTCTACCAATTACAATCCGCAATCTGCACTACAAAGATATGGATGATTGTACGCGCAAGCAGCTGCGAGCACTGCTGCAACAAGAGGTGGTCCTGGCCACAGGCTGCACCGAACCCGGGGCGGTGGCCCTCTGCGTGGCGAAAGCCCGCGAGACACTCGGCTGCCTTCCGCAGCGCATAGAGGTGCTTTTGAGCAAAAACGTCTATAAAAACGCCATGGGCGTGGGCATTCCCGGCACGGGCATGATTGGGCTGCCTGTGGCTGTGGCCGTGGCCGTGGTGGCGGGCGACTCCAAACGCCAGTTGGAGGTGCTGACCGTGCCGCAGCAGCAGGTGGACGAAGCCAAGGCCTGGCTGGCCAACTATGCCGGCCGCATTACCATTGGCGTGAAGGAGAAGTGCGACAAGCTGTTTGTGGAGTGCACCTGCTATGCCGGCGACGACCGCGCCACCGCCGTCATCAGCCACCGCCACACCAACTTCGTTTACGTCGCCCGCAACAAGGAAGTGCTGCTGAACAATGCCGCTCCCGAAGTGCAGCGTCAGCCTTCGGCGGCCGAACTGCAGCGCGAGTCGGACGAGTTGCGCCTCACCGCCCGCTTGGTCTATGACTATGCCGCCACCGCCCCGCTCGAGGAGCTGGAGTTCATTCGTGAGACGGTGAAGTATAACGATGCTGCCTCGGAGGAGGGTCTCAGCGGCTACGGGCTGCAGACGGGACGCATTTTGATGGAGAACGCCGCTGGCGACATCGTGCATACCGTTGTGGCGCGTACCGTGGCTGCCAGCGATGCCCGCATGGACGGCTGCACCCTGTCGGTCTATAGCAACAGCGGCAGCGGCAACCAGGGCATCGCCTGCACCCTGCCCGTCTATAACTACGGCAGGCTGAAGGGCTGCGACGAGGAGAAGGTGACCCGTGCATTGGTGCTCAACCACTTGATGTCCATCTACATCAAGCGGGGCATTGGCCGACTCAGCGCCCTCTGCGGCATAGTGAACGCCAGCATTGGCGCCGCTTGCGGCATAGTCTATCTCCATGGCGGCAGCTTCGAGCAGATGTGCTATGCCGTCAAGAACATGATAAACACAATCGCCGGCATGGTGTGCGACGGAGCCAAACCCAGCTGCGCCCTCAAGATGAGCACGGGGCTGTACAGCGCCTTCGTCAGTGCCGAGCTGGCCTGCAACAATCGTGTGGTCGATGCCACTGACGGCCTCAGCGAGAGCGACGTGGACTACTCCATCTGCAATCTTGGCCGCTTAGGCCACGACGGTATGAACGAAGTTGACGACATCGTTCTCGACATCATGACCCACAAGCACTAATTCCCGCCCGCGGCGCCGCCCTCTGCGGCAGCCCCCCTCAGCGGATAGCAAACCCGCCCCCCTCATCAGGCGCCTGGTGAGGGGGGCGGGCGTATATTGCTTCAACCATTATCAGCCACACTCCGGCATTGTGCTGCAACGCTTCAGACCGTGGCGTAAAGACATGGAGTGATAAGTTGTCCGCCGGCAGAGGGCGGGGTGGTCCGAGCGTGGTTGCTATGGGCTTGGACTACTGTGGGTCCACGTCGAAGTGGACTTGGAGGGGGCGGAGGCGTTTGTCGGCGGTGAGGCGGTTGACGATGTCGGCGGTGATGCGTTTGGCGTCGGCAATGGCTTCGCCCTGCTCAAAGCGGAGCAGTATCTTCTTCAGGTAGAGTCCGCGTATGCGCGTGACGCTGGGGTATTCGGGACCGACTACCCGCTTGTCGAACAGCTGGCGGAGCTGGGCGGCGAGCTGGTCGGCTGCCTCGTTCAGGAGGTCGCGGTCGCGGTGTTTGAGGGTGATGTCGATGAGCCGGAAGTATGGCGGGTAGCGGAAGACTCTCCGCTCGGTGATTTGGCTCAGGTACATGGCGTTGTAGTCGTGGTCGATTACGTTGCGGATGGCCTGGTGGTAGGGGTTGAATGTTTGGATGATGACTTTGCCTTGGTGTCCGTGGCGGCCGGCGCGTCCGCTGACTTGCGTCATCTGCTGGAAAGCCCGCTCGAAAGCGCGGAAGTCGGGGAAGTGGATGAGGTTGTCGGCGCTGATGATGCCCACCACGCTTACGTGGTCGAAGTCGAGTCCCTTGGTCACCATCTGCGTGCCCACGAGAATGTCGATGTTGCGGTCTTGAAAGTCGTTGATTATTTCTATGTATCGGTTCTTTTGGAGCGTGCTGTCGAGGTCGAGGCGGGCCACGCGGGCCTTGGGGAAGAGTATTTCGAGGTCGTCTTCGATTCGCTCGGTGCCGATGCCCTTGGTGGATAGGTGGTGGCTGTGGCAGGCGGGGCACTGGTCGGGAACGGGTATGGAATAGCCGCAGTAGTGGCAGCGCAGGCTGTTGGTGGATTTGTGATAGACCAGCGACACGTCGCAGTGCTGGCAGCGGGGTGTCCAGTGGCAGTTGTCGCACTCTATGCGGAGGGAGAAGCCCCGCCGGTTTTGGAACAGGATGACCTGTTCGTGGTTCTCCACGGCCTGACGTATGTGGTCTGCAAGGAATTTGGAGAGGTGGGTGGCGTCGTCGTGGTCTTCTTTCATATCGACGCACAGCACCTCGGGAAGCCCCAGTCCGCCGAAACGCTTCTTCATTTCCACTAAGCCGTATTTGCCCTGCTTGGCGTTGAAGTAGGTCTCGATGCACGGGGTGGCGGAGCCGAGGACGGTTCGTGCGTTCCACAGCCGCGCCAGATAGATGGCTGCGTCGCGTCCGTTGTAGCGCGGTGCGGGGTCGCTCTGTTTATAGCTGGTGTCGTGTTCCTCATCCACGATGACCAGTCCGAGGTTGCGGAAGGGGAGGAAGACGGCGCTGCGGGCGCCGAGGAGTATTTGGAACCCCGTGTCGGGGTCGGAGGTGCGGGTGCGCTGCCACACCTCGGCCCGCTGCGAGACGCTGAAGCGGGAGTGATAGACCCCCACCTTGTCGCCAAAGTACTTGCGGAGGCGGTTGATGATTTGGGCGGTGAGGGCAATTTCGGGGAGGAGGAACAGCACCTGCTGCCCCTGCTGCACCGCTTGGTCGATGAGTTTGATATATACTTCGGTCTTGCCCGAGGATGTCACGCCGTGGAGCAGGGCGACGGGTCTGTCGCACCGGCTGAGGTAGTCGTATGCGGCCTGCTGCTCATCGTTGAGGACGATGGTGTCGGGGGAGGTGGTGCTCTCGTAACTCTCTATGCGGGACTCGGTCCGCTCTTCCTGCACGAGTACTCCGTTGCGGAGGAGGGTCCGGTAGGCCGAGTCGGAGACGGGGAATCCGTCGTCGGTTCGGAACAGGAGGCGGCGGGCGACGGGTTCGGCGCCGTTGCCCGAGAGCTGTAGGTATTTGAGCAGCACATCGACCTGCTTGCGGGTGGAAGCCTTGCTCTCGAGGCGGTCGAGGGTCTCTTTGAGCTGCTGGGGGGTGCGGAAGCCTTCGCCTATCGACACGAAGGCGGAGCAGCGCGGCTTGAACCGCTCGCGCAGTTCCTCGTCCATGACGATGATTTCGCGTTCGATCATGGTGTCGAGGAGCGGCATCATCTTGGCCAGCCCGATGGCTCGGCTGATGTCGTCCACCGTCATGACGGGGTGGTCGGCGAGGAGCTGCACCACCTGCATTTCCTTGTCGGTGAGGTCGGAGAGCTCCCCCGTGAAGTCGGGGTGGATGGATACCGCCGACTCGCTGGCGAGGCGGAAGGCGTTGGGCAGCGCCACCGTCATCACGTCGCCCAAGCAGCTCATGTAGTAGCCGGCAATCCATTCCCAAAACCGCAGTTCCCGCTCGTCGAGAATCGGCTCTTCGTCGAGGAGGGAGAGGATGTACTTGACGCTGTATGCTGGCACCTCCTCGCTGATGCGGCGGACAATGGCGGAGTAAAGCCGTTTGGAGCCGAACTGCACCACCACCCGCTGCCCGACCCGGACGGTGTCGTTGTATTCCTGCGGAACCCGGTAGGTGAAGGTGCCGTTCAGGTGGAGCGGGACGATGACTTCTGCGAAAAATGTCTTCATTTTGGATTGCAAAGGTACGAAAAAAATCTTTCTTGCGTTACTTTTTCGCACGAGCAACCTCAGACGGTATGAAGCAAAGACGCATAGTGATGGCTGTTACTAACGATTTGGAGGCCGACCAGCGGGTGGACAGGAATGCCCGCACGCTGGCCGAGGCGGGCTGCTCCGTGCTGCTCATCGGCCGCCGCCGCCGGCGAGAGCCTCGGTCGTTATGTGGTCGGTCCTACGGCACGGAACGAATGCTGCTGCTCTTCCGCCGCTCTGCGCTGTTCTATGCCGAATACAACCTGCGGCTGTTTCTGCGGCTGATGACTGTGCGGGCGGATGCCTTCTTTGCCAACGACACCGACACCCTCTTGGGCTGCGCCCTGGCGGCGGTACTCCGGCGGCGGCGGCTCTTCTTCGATGCCCACGAACTCTTCCCCGATGTGCCGGAGCTTGTCGATAAGCCTCGGGTGCGCCGAGTGTGGCAGTGGGTGGAACGCCGCTGTCTGCCCCGAGTGGATGGGGCTTTCACGGTGTGCCAGAGCGTGGCCGACTGCTACCGCAAGCGGTACGGAACAGTGATGACTGTGGTGCGGAACCTCCCCGAGCGGTCGGCGGTCGAAGCACTTTCGCACCGCGACTCGTACGGCTTCGACTTCGCTGCGGCGCGCCGAGCGGGCGCCTCGGTGCTGCTCTATCAGGGCGCAGTCAACATTGGCCGCGGGGTGCGGGAGGCCATCGACGTGCTGGAGTATCTGCCCGGCTGCCGCTTGGTGGTGGCGGGCGCGGGCGATGAGCTGGCGGCCCTGTCGGACTATGCCGCCGGCAGGGAATGGAGCGGGCGGGTGGCGTTCCTCGGACGGGTGCTCCCGGCCGAACTGCACCGCCTCACCCCCCAGGCCGATTTGGGGCTGTGCCTGCTCGAAGACCTGGGCCTCAACTATCGTTACTCGCTGCCCAACCGCATCGGCGATTTTGTGGCAGCCGGCGTGCCTATCCTTGCCACCGACTTCCCCGAGATAGGGCGGGTGCTTAGGCGTTACCCCGTCGGCGCCCTCGCCGAGTCCTGCCCCGCCGAGAAAGCGGGCGACGGCTATGTCCGCTACCTGCGCCGCCTTGCCCGCACGATAGAGAATGCCCTCGCCGAGTGGAAGCCCCTCTCCCCGGCTGAGCGGGAGGCCCGTTTCGCCTCGGCGCGGGAAGACCTCTGCTGGGAAAAGGAAAAAAAGAGGCTTCTCGATGCCGTCGGCACAATAATTCCGCCCGAATGACGTTATCCCTCACCGTCAACTCACTATTCACAATTCACGATTCACAATTCACAATTCACTATTCACCCTTCACCCTTTCTGCTGAATGATTTACGACATCTTATTGATTATCTATCTCGTGGGCAGCGTTGTCGGCCTGTGGTTCGTCTTCAAGAAGGCGGGCGCTGCCCCATGGAAGGCCATCGTGCCAGTCTATAACATCGTGGTGTGGCTCCGCTTGCTCAACCGGAAGTGGAGCTGGTATCTCTGGTTCCTCATCCCGGCCATCAACATCTTCATGTTCCTGCTGATGGTGGTGGAGACCGCCAAAGCCTTCCGCCGCTTCGGCTTTTGGGAGCAGACCTTTGCCGTTATATTCCCTTGGATATACCTTCCTTTGGCGGGACTGAACGGATGGGAGTTCCACGACCCCCGCAACGAGCCCCCCCACAAAGTGAGCGAGGCGCGCGACTGGCTGGATGCCATCGTCTTCGCGCTCGTCGCCGCCGTCATCATCCGCGGCAACGTAATTGAATTCTATAATATACCGTCCAGTTCGATGGAAAAGTCGCTCCTCACGGGCGACTACCTGCTGGTGTCGAAGTGCCACTATGGCCCCCGGGTGACGATGACTCCCCTCGCCCTGCCGCTGGTGCATAACGTGCTGCCGTTCTCGGGCGGACAGCGGGAATCCTTCCTGCGCTGGATAGACCTGCCCTACCACCGCTACCCGGGATTGGGCAAGGTGGAGCGGTTCGACGCCGTCGTGTTCGGCTATCCTGACGGCGACACAGTCTGCACGGCCTGGCAGAGCAACCGAAGTTATCATGACTTGGTGCGCGAGATGGGACGCGAGGCCGTCCTCAACGCCAAGCAGCTGCCTGTGAACGACATGATGGTGGAGAACCACATCCGCATACGCCCCGTGGACAGGCGTGAGAACTTCGTCAAGCGCTGCATTGGTCTGCCCGGCGAGTCGCTGAAGATAGTCAACCAGCAAGTCTTCATCAACGGCCGCCCCATCGAGCAGCCCCGGGAGAGCCAGCACACCTACGGCGTGATGTTCAACCAATATGTCAGTCCGATAAAGGTCCTCGACGATTTGGGGGTCAGCCAGGAGGCCATCGGATCAGCCTACCCGCTCTATTTGGTCGACAGCGCCATCGACAGCACGCTGCCCTACTTCTGCCTCCCGCTCACCCGCTCCATGGCCAACACGCTTCGAGAAAACCAGACGGCAGTGGATGTGCGGCAGGTCATCATGCCCCCCTCTTCGGAAGACAGCCTGAGCCTCTTCCCTCACGCTGAGGGCTATTGCTGGACAGTGGACAACTTCGGCCCCGTGCTCATTCCCGCCAAAGGCGTCCCGCTCCAACTGACCGTCGAAAATCTGCCTCTCTACCGCCGGGTGATTGAGGTGTTTGAAGGCAACCGTCTCGAAGTCCGCGACGGCAAGATACTTATCAACGGCAAAGAGACTCGGCAGTACACCCCCAAGATGGACTACTACTGGATGATGGGCGACAACCGACACAACTCGGCCGACAGCCGGTACTGGGGCTTTGTTCCCGAAAACCACATCGTTGGCAAAGCCATCCGCGTGGTGTTCTCCGTGGATAAAGACCACAAGAAAGTCCGCTGGAACCGTATCCTCAAGAACGCCTCTCAGCACTGATTCCTATAGAGCGAGAGCAGAGACCGTCATCCCTGCGTCGAAGCCGCGGAGTGGCTCGGATGCAGGGATGACCCCTTTGTGTGCTGGACAGTCCGACCCCATTGCTCTTCTCCCGCGGAGAGGTGGTTCACTCGATGGTTGCTTTTTTTGAATAAAAAGGGGGCGGGGTGCAATAATTGGCGCGCGGTTGCGTTTTGTCTGTGCTATGATACAAGAAAACCTGTCAAGAGTCAGGGCCACCGTCGCCGAGGGCGTGCGGCTGGTCGCTGTGTCGAAAACCAAGCCCGTGGGGGACTTGCAGGAGGCATACAGTGCCGGACAGCGCCTCTTTGGCGAGAACAAGGCATTGGAGATGCGCGATAAGCACGAGCAGCTCCCCAAAGATATAGAGTGGCACTTCATCGGACACCTCCAGACCAATAAGGTGAAGTACATCGCCGGCTTCGTCAGTCTGATTCACAGTATCGACAGCCTCGCCCTGCTGCAGGCCGTGGAGAAGGAAGCCGTCAAGCATGACCGTGTGATAGACTGCCTGCTCCAGTTCCACATCGCCACCGAGGAGACCAAGTTCGGTCTCGACATGGAGGAGGCGCGGGCGCTGTTAGATGAGGTGCGGCAGCACGCCGAGGCTTTCAGCCATGTGCGGATTGTGGGGGTGATGGGTATGGCCACCAACACCGACGACCGCGACCTTATTCGTCGAGAGTTCCGCACGCTGAAGGGCGTCTTCGACGCTCTGCGGAGCAGCTATTTTGACGGAGCCGAGTCGTTCTGCGAAATCTCAATGGGTATGTCGGGCGACTACCTGATCGCCCAAGAGGAGGGCAGCACGCTGGTGCGTGTGGGGTCGGCCATCTTCGGCGCCCGCAACTACGCTGTTCCATTGAACGATTGACCTATAGAGCCGCCTCTGTCCATGGAGCCTGCTGACGATTATTAACCGCGGCTCTGCCGCTCAACACACACATACATACGCTATGCAGATATTCGAGAAAAAGGGACACATCGTCGTTTCCTACCTAATCATCACAATTGGCATTTTAATCTACACCTTCGCCTGGTCGGCGGTGATGTTGCCGGCTCAGATTGTGGGCGGCGGGGTGAGCGGCATCTCGTCGGTGCTTCACTATGCCGCTGGGCTGAACCTGCCTATCGGCGTGATGAACCTAATCATCAATGCGGTGCTTGTGGCGGTGGGGTTCAAGGTGCTGGGGTCAAAGTTCGGCGCCAACACCATCTACGGCATCTTGATGTCGTCGCTTGCCTTCATCTTGTGGCAGCAGGTGCTGCACGTGGAGACGCTTTTCGACGTGTCGCAGTTCGGCGGCTTCATGTGCGCCATCATCGGCGGAGCCCTCTGCGGGGCGGGCATAGGCATCACCTTCTCGATGGGAGGCAACAGCGGCGGAACCGACATCATAGCCCTCATCATGAGCAAGTACTATAACATTTCACCGGGCAAGGTGATAATGTATCTCGACATCTTCATTGTGGGAAGCTCGTTCTTCGTCTCCCACAAGTTGGAGAACGTTGTGTTCGGCTATCTCGTGATGATTGCGATGACCTACGTCTTGGATTTGGTGTTGGACGGCAACAAGCAGTCCTACCAGATAATGGTCTTCTCGCCCAGCAACAACGAGATAAGCGACGCCATCACCAAGGAGGTGGGGCGCGGAGCCACCCTGCTCGATGCCGAGGGCGGCTACACCCACAAGGAGCAGAAGGTGCTGATGGTGATGGTTCACAAGACCGACAAGTCCCACGTAATGCACATCATTCACAGAATCGATAAGGATGCGTTCATCTCGGTGTCGAAGGCGCAAGGCGTTTATGGACGCAATTTTGAAAAACTGAAACTGTAGGGCGCTCGGGCCTGCCACTGCGCCTGTGGGGAATAATGACTTGAGGACATACCACTTCCCAATTAATCTCATACTATACCAATGAAACTCATTTCACCTTCGCTGCTTTCGGCCGACTTCGGCAATCTGCAGCACGACATTGAAATGCTGAACGGCAGCGACTGCGACTGGCTCCATGTGGATGTGATGGACGGTCTCTTCGTCCCGAACATCAGTTTCGGGCAACCCGTGGTGAAGCACATCAAGAAGCACGCGCAAAAACCGCTTGACGTACACCTGATGATAATGGACCCGGGGCGCTATGTTGCTGACTTCAAGGAGGCGGGTGCCGACATCCTCACCGTGCATTATGAGGCCTGCACCCATCTTGACCGTGTGCTCCACGCAATCAAAGATGCCGGCATGAAGTGCGGCGTGGTGTTGAATCCCGGCACCTCGGTGTGCCTTCTCGAGGACACCGTCCAGCTCTGCGATGTCGTGCTCCTCATGAGTGTGAATCCCGGTTTCGGTGGGCAGAAGTTCATAGAGAACACCTACTCCAAGATACGTCAGCTCCGCCAGTTGTGCGATCAGAAGAATCCGGCCTGTATGATTGAGGTTGACGGCGGCGTGAACACTGAGAACGCTCCCAAGCTCTTCGCGGCCGGTGCCGACGTGCTGGTAGCTGGCAATGCGGTGTTCCGCTCGCCAAATCCCTGTGAAACCATCAAACAATTAAAGAAGTGAATCGCCCGAGGCTTCTTCTATCACCTGGGAAGGAAAAGGCGCTCCAGCGTCGGCACCCGTGGATTTTTTCGGGTGCGGTACGGCGGATTGAGGGCAGCCCCGAGGCCGGCGACATTGTTGATGTGTGCCGCGCCGACGGCTCCTGGATGGCTTCGGGTCACTTTCAGGACGACAGCATCATCTGCAAGGTGCTGAGTTTCGACACCCCCGACGTTGACCCCGACACCCATCCCGAGTTTTGGCGTGAACGGGTGGACCGGGCGGTTGATTATCGCCGCCGCCTCGGCTTTTTCGACGACGGGCATACCAACGTCTTTCGGCTCGTTCATGCCGAAGGCGACTTCCTGCCCGGCTTGGTGGCGGATTACTACAACGGCGTGCTGGTGCTGCAGGCTCACAGCATCGGCATGCACCGCGCCTTCCCGTTGCTGGTTGACCTGTTTCGAGAACGTTTGAACCTTTCGTCGGTGTTTGACAAAAGTTCGGCCACCTTGCCGGGCGGTTGCGAAGACGGCTATCTCTTCGGCGATGAGCCGCAGGAGTGGACGATTTCGGAGAACGGTATTAAGATGTGCATCAACTTCTTCGAGGGACAGAAGACTGGCTTCTTCGTTGACCAGCGCGAGAATCGGCAGCTGGTGGGCTCCCTGTCCCGGGGGCAGCGGGTGCTGAACTGTTTCGGCTACACCGGGGGCTTCTCCCTCGCAGCGCTGCGGGGCGGTGCCGAATATGTGGAGACGGTGGACATCAGCAAGAAAGCGATAGAGCTTTGTCAGCGCAACGTGGAAATCAACTGTGGCAGCGAGGCTCCCCACAAAGGTGTGGCTGCCGACGTGCTCCGCTATCTCGACACGGCGGCCGACAATTTCGACCTCATCATCCTCGACCCGCCCGCCTTCGCCAAGAACCACCGCAGTCTTCAGCAGGGTCTCAGAGGCTATCGCAACATCAACCAAAAGGCAATGGAGAAGATAAGGCCGGGCGGTCTGCTCTTCACGTTCAGCTGTTCGCAAGCCGTGAGCCAGACTGAATTTCAGACGATGTGCTTTACTGCTGCCGCCAATGCCCGCCGCAGGGTGCGCATTGTCCGCCGTCTGCCTCATGCAATGGACCACCCCGTGAGTCTGTACCACCCCGAAGGGGAATACCTCAAAGGACTGCTGCTCTACGTAGAATAGTGCTGCATCTCGCAGTTCGATAATAGACATTACACAACTACCACACATCAACCCCCATGGAATTAGGATACCAAAAGATAGAACGCTACGACGAGGCCTGTGTTGAGGAACTCGCAGTTCACTATAAAGCCATCCTTCAGCTCTTGGGCGAAGACCCCTCGCGCGAGGGGCTGATCAAGTCTCCCGAGCGCATAGCCAAGGCCATGCTCTTCCTCACCAACGGCTACGACCTCGCCCCCGAGGACATTCTTCGGACGGCGATCTTCCACGAAGACTATAAGCAGATGGTTGTGGTGAAAGATATTGAGCTTTACTCCCTCTGCGAACACCACATGCTGCCTTTCGTTGGCAAAGCCCACGTGGCCTACATACCCAACGGAACCATTGTCGGCTTGAGCAAAATACCCCGTGTAGTGGATGCCTTTGCCCGCCGCCTCCAGGTGCAGGAACGTCTCACCAAACAGATAAAGGACTGCATACAGGAGGTCCTCAACCCCCTCGGTGTGGCGGTGGTCATTGAGGCGCAGCACATGTGTATGTCCATGCGCGGAGTGCAGAAACAGAACTCCGTCACAACCACCAGCGACTTCACCGGCGCTTTCCTCAACAGCCCCAAGACCCGCGAAGAGTTCATGCACATCATCGGTGTTAACCTGATGTAGGATAGCTTCTGCTCTATGGATAATATTACATTGCAGAATTTTGGACCCATCAAGGATGCCAGTCTGTGTCTCGGAGATTTGACCATATTGCTTGGCCCCCAGGCAAGCGGAAAAAGTCTGCTCCTCCAGATGTTTAAGTTGGCAAAAGACCGAGAGGCAATCCGAAACCGTCTTGAAAAATACGGGTATGTAGTTAAAAAAAATGCGGATAATCTGTTGGATAGATTTCTCGGATACGGCTTGTCCTCTTTGTGGGGAGTTGGGACTAGTCTCTGTGTTGGGAATATTCTTCTTCAGTCAAAAAACGACATTTTGGCTACGGGTGGGGGAAGCACGGCGGAGAAGGTTTTCTATGTTCCCGCGCAGCGGATTCTCAGCGTGGCTGACGGAACGCCAAAGAATTTTATGCTCTTCAGCGAAAACGATCCCTATATTCTCAGAGCGTTCAGTGAGACTCTGCGCCTTTTCGTTCAGAGCGGGATGAATGGGAGCAGTGTGGTTTATCCGCTCCCCTACCGGCTGAAGGGGGCGGTGCGGAAGTCTTTCGATGAAGCCATTTTCCACGGCGGAAAGGTCCAGATGAAGGATGTGAACGGTCAGCGGAAACTCGTGATGGATGTGGCTGGAAACCAGTTGCCATATATGACTTGGAGTGCAGGGCAAAAGGAGTTTCTTCCCCTGCTGCTTGCCTTCTACTGCCTGAGCGGACCCCCGCAGAAGGTCGTGAACCGCGAACAGTATCAGTATGTGGTAATTGAAGAACCCGAAATGGGACTGCACCCGCAAGCCATCCTCACCATCATTCTCCAGATACTCGAATTTGTTCAGAGCGGTTATAAGTTGATAGTTTCTACCCACTCGCCAATTCTTTTGGAATTTGTATGGGCTGTCAACGTGCTGCGTCAACTGCCGGAGTGTATAAGGAGGGAGTCTCTGTATCGTCTTTTCAACCTCCTCCCGTCAGATCCGGCCAGGGCTATTTTGGATGGAGTGCTCTCGAAAGAAATCAAGACCTACTTTTTCGCTCGGGGTAGGGAAGGTGTGTCGGTTTCGGACATTTCTACTCTTGACGTGGGAAGTGAAAATCCCGATGTTCAAGAGTGGGGCGGACTGACACAGTTTTCGTCACGGGTTAGCGATGTTGTGTCACGGGCTTTATCAGAGGCATGAAGCAGATAGAGACAATTACCGATAATTCCAAAGGGAAGCAATCCTTCGGGCTGACGAAACCGCCGGTCAACCCATTTCAGGCGGCTGTTGGAACCGCGCCTCCGTTGGTGTATGAGGTAGGTCTGCAAGCATTGAAGGGTGTTGACAGAAAGCGGGTGAGTCCCCAAGACCCGCGGTTGGTTGACGGAAGTGTCAATATCGATTCGGATTGGGAAGCGTGCGACAAGGACGGGAATCGGTGGGACTATGCAGTCTCATACAACGGGATGGTGTGCTTTATTGAAGTCCACCCGGCGGACACGGGTAATGTTGGGGAGGTGCTGTCCAAACTCTCGTGGCTCAAAAAATGGCTCAAAAAAGATGGTACTGCAATTGGTGGGTTGCCCGCCTACTCGCCAAGGTACGTTTGGATTGCGTCGGGAAGAGTTAACATTCTTCCGACATCTTCTCAATCAAGAAAGGTGGCGGCAGAGGGACTGCGCATAACTGAAAAACTGCAATTGAAATAGTCAAATATCAAACTAATACTACTGTGAAAAAGACAATTTTGATGATGGTGATAGCTTGCGTGGCGTTGTGTGGGCGGGGGCAGATAACCCACACGCCGCAGGGCGATATGGACAAGCGGGCCAACGAGCTTATTAAAAAGGCCTCCAACAAGATGAGTGGGACGGTGAGTTTCACCGTCACCCTTGTGAACTACGATAGCAATAAGAAAGAGACCCATCGCGAGAAGGCCGAGATACTCTACAGTTCGCCCCGCTACCGTATGACGGCCGGGCAGATTGAGGTCTATTGCGACGGCAAGACGGTGTGGCAGCTGAATAAGGAGGCCAACGAGGTGATGGTGACCAATATGACCGACAGTGACGACGACCTCACCAACCCCGCCAAGCTGCTGGCCAACTATAGCAAGAACTATCGGGCCAAGTTCATCCGCGAGGAGAACGACGGCGCCGCCATCGTTGACCTCCAGCCCAAGAAGGCGCGCAGCTACCACAAAATCAGGCTCTTCATCAATGCCAAGACGGGGGCTTTGAAGAAGTTGGAGCAGCACAACTACGACTCTTCGAGGTGCGAGTACCTGCTGTCGAATTTCAAGAATACCAAGGCCGACGACGCAGCCTTTGCCTATCAGTCGAAGCCGGGTGTCGAAGTCATTGACATGAGATAGGGGAGGGGACGATGAACATTCTGCTGCTCGAAACGGCCACGGCGGTCTGCTCGGTGGCGTTGGCGCAAGGCGAGACTGTCGTTGCGGAACGCCGTTCGGATGCCCCCAACGCCCACTCTTCCAAACTTTCGGTCTTCATCGGCGAGATACTCGCAGAAGGCGGGATGAAGCCGTCGGAGCTGGATGCCGTGTGCGTCTCCTCCGGTCCCGGAAGCTACACGGGACTCCGAATCGGAGTGAGTTCGGCCAAGGGGTTTTGTTACGCCTTGGGCCTGCCGCTCCTCTCGGTGCCCACGCTGCGGGGAATGGCGACGCATTTCTTTGCCCTCCACCCCGACTGCCGGGGACTGGTGTGCCCCATGATTGACGCCCGCCGCATGGAGTGCTATACGGCCATCTATTCCTCTTCTTTAGAGGAGTTGAAGCCCGTTGGTGCCGACGTGGTGGAGGAAAACCTCTACGACCGCTGGTTGGACAGCGGCACGGTTACTTTCATCGGCGACGGGGCCGAGAAGACACGCCAGCTGCTCGGCGGACACCCCAATGCACGCTATTCGTCTGACTTCGCCATTTCGGCGGCCGGGCTCCTTCCCGCCGCCCTTGGCAAGCTGGCCGCCGGCGAGTGCGAGGACTCCGCCTATTTCGAGCCATTCTATCTGAAAGACTTCGTGGCTAAAAAAAGTGTGGTTCGCGGTCTGCGTTAGGCGGCCCGCAGGAGGATGGATATGCTGCACTATTCGCTTACTCGGCTGTGGTACGGACTCTTGGTATTGCTGGGAGTGGTCACGTTGGTGTTCTTCCTCTTCAACGTGTTGCCGGGCGACCCTGCCCGCATGATGCTGGGCCAGCGAGCCGATGCCGAGAGCATTGAGATAATCAACCGCGACCTCGGCCGCGACAAGCCCGTGGGACTTCAGTACCTCAACTATCTCAACGACTTGTTGCCGTTGTCTGTCCACAACAGCACCGACTCTTCGAGCCTCTTCTTCCTCGCCGACGACAAATACGCCCCCTATCTTTGCGTGCTGCGCGCGGGAGACCATGCCGTGGTGCTGAAGGCGCCCTATCTGCGGCGCAGCTACCAATCGCAGCGCAAGGTGTCGGAGATTATTGCCTCCGCTTTCCCGCAGACGGCACTGCTGGCACTGGTTGCCATGTCCTTTGCCCTCGTGGTCGGGCTGACCCTCGGAGTTGTCTCCGCCCTCAAGAAAGACAGTTGGATAGACCGCCTGACGCTGGTGCTCTCCACCCTCGGTATGTCGCTTCCCTCGTTCTTTGCGGCCATTCTCATCGCCTGGCTCTTCGCCTATGTGCTGGCCGACTGGACCCACCTGAATATGTTCGGCAACCTCTTCACCGTTGACGACTACGGCACGGGCGAGTATCTCGACATCAAAAACCTCATCCTGCCCGCCCTCACGCTCGGCTTACGCCCTTTGGCCACGCTCACTCAGCTCACCAAGAACTCCATGCTCGACGTGCTGTCGCAGGACTATATCCGCACGGCCCGGGCCAAAGGGCTTCCCTACCGCAAGGTGGTCTTCCGACACGCCCTTCGCAATGCGCTCAACCCCGTTGTCACCTCGGCTTCGGGCTGGTTGGCCGGACTGCTGGCCGGCGCGGTGTTCGTGGAGTACGTCTTCGACTGGAAGGGAATGGGCATCGTCATCGTTGATGGATTGGAGAAGTACGACTTCCCCGTGGTCATGGGGTCTATTCTCTTTGTGTGCGTGCTGATAATCGTAATCAACCTTGTCACCGACATTCTCTACGGGTGGCTCGACCCCCGGGTTCGTCTTCGATAGCCGAAGGCGGCTTGCCGCCGCAGCCCCGCTTCTGCCGGGCAAAGAAATTGAACCTACTACTAAAAACTACTCAATATGAAAAGATTAATGAAAGCGGCCTGCGGGCTGCTGTTTGCGGTCTCATTCTTGGCCGCCCCTGCTGCCGCCCAGCAGGTGGCTGACTTCAGCGAAGTGGCGGCACGGACAATCGACGGCGTGGTGCATATCCGCACCGAGCAGACGCGCCTCACTCCCCTCTACCAGTCCTTCTTCGGCTTCATCATCAACCAAGGGGTGCAACGGCAGTCCTACAGCGCCTACGGGTCGGGGGTCATCATCTCCTCCGACGGCTACATCATCACCAACAATCATGTGGTTCAGGATGCCGAGCGTATCAGCGTCACCCTCAACGACAAACGGGTGCTTCAGGCCCGCCTGGTGGGCAACGACCCCGCCACCGACTTGGCGGTGATAAAGATAGAGGCCGAATCGCTCGCCTTCATTCCCTTCGGCAACAGCGACAGCGCCCGAGTGGGCCAGCCCGTCTTGGCCATCGGCAACCCCTTCAATCTCACCTCCACCGTCACGGCCGGTATCATCAGTGCCAAGGCTCGGAATATGGGCATTATTGACAACAACCGCGGCATGGAGAGTCCCATTGAGGCCTTCATTCAGACCGATGCCGCTGTCAATCCGGGCAACTCGGGCGGAGCCTTGGTCGATGGAGGCGGCCGGCTGATAGGGATAGTCACGGCCATTGCCTCGGGCGACGGCTACTACACGGGATACAGTTTCGCCGTCCCCTCCAACCTGGCCTGCAAGGTGGTGGAAGACCTGAAAAGCTACGGCTATGTGCAGCGGGCCTATCTTGGCGTGAATGTGGCCGAAATGACCTCCGAAGCCGCCCGGCAGATGGGTATGGCCGAAGTGCGCGGGGTGCTGATAATGCGTGTGGTGCCTGAGTGTGCGGCCGACCGGGCCGGTCTGCGCAAGGGCGACCTGCTGCTCCGCGTGGCGGGTGTCGAGGTGAACAGCTATGCCGAAATGATGGAGGAGCTGGGCCGTTTCCGTCCCGGCGACTTGGTCAATGTCACCTACTACCGCGACGGCGAGAGCCACTCCGTCACCGTGACCCTGCAGAACTCGCAGGGGACGACCGACATCGTCCGCCGCCCCGGCCGATAGGGGCTGCCGTTGAAGAAAAATATCGCTCATGTCATTCTTTTTTCGTAACTTTGCAAACCCAATGACACAAGGTATGAAAGTGAAAGTAGGTATCGTACAGATGGCCTGCGCGGCCGACAAACAGCAGAATATCCTGCGGTACACCGAGAAGGTGCGGCAGCTGGCCGCCGAGGGGGCGCAGATTGTGTGCCTCCAGGAACTCTTTGCCACCCCCTATTTCTGCAACGAGGAGAACCCCGATGTCTTTAACCTTGCCGAGCCAATACCCGACGGCCCCACCTGCCGCCACTTCATGGCGCTGGCCGAGGAGTTGGGCGTGGTGCTGATATGCTCGCTGTTTGAAAAACGCGCCGTGGGGCTGTTCCACAACACCGTGGCAGTCATCGACGCCGACGGCTCTTTCCTCGGCATCTACCGCAAAATGCACATTCCCGACGACCCCTATTATTACGAGAAGTATTACTTCACCCCCGGCGACCTCGGCTACCGGGTGTTCAAGACCCGTTTTGCCACCATCGGAGTGCTGATATGCTGGGACCAATGGTATCCGGAGGCGGCACGCATCACCTGCCTCATGGGCGCCGAAATGCTCTTCTATCCCACGGCCATCGGCTACGACACCCTGTTGGACGAGGCTGAGTACCCAGCCCAGTACGACGCCTGGCAGACCATTCAGCGCAGCCACTCTGTGGCCAACGGCGTGCCGGTCGTCAGCGTCAACCGTACCGGCAAGGAGGGCGATATGCAGTTTTGGGGCGGCAGCTTCATCACCGACTCTTTCGGCCGCATACTCTATCAGGCACCCCACTTGGATGAGGCCCTCCACGTCCAGGAACTCGACCTATCGGGCAACGAATACTACCGCCGCCACTGGCCTTTTTACCGCGACCGCAGGATAGACAGCTATTCACCCATCACCAAACGCTTTATTGACGACCGCCATGACGCCTAAAGAACAAGGTTTTTTCATGCCCGCCGAGTGGGCACACCACAAAGCCACCTGGCTCAGTTACCCGCACAACGAGGAGAGCTGGCCGGGGAAGATTGAGACCATCTTCCCGTCCTACCACCTGTTTGTCAAAACCCTTGCCGAGGACGAGGAGGTGCATATCAATGTCGAAGACCAGTCTATGCAGGACCATGTATCGGAGGCATTGGCGAAGTTAGGGACTGATATGGGCCGCATCCGCTTCCACCAGTTCGCGACAAACGACGCCTGGTGCCGCGACCACGGCCCCGCCTTCCTCAAGAACCGCCACCACCCCGACGAGCGGGCCATCGTCAACTGGAACCACAACGCCTGGGGCGGCAAGTACCCCTACGAATTAGATACCAAGATACCCCTCCGCATACACCAGTGCCTCGCTGCCGGCGAACCGGGCCTGCGGCTCTTCGAGCCCGGCATAGTCATGGAGGGGGGCAGCATTGATGTCAACGGCGAGGGCGACCTCCTCACCACCACCTCGTGCCTCCTCAACCCCAACCGCAACCCCCATCTCTCGCAGCCGCAGATTGAGGACTACCTGCGAGACTACTACGGTGTGGAGAACATCATCTGGCTATGCGACGGCATAATGGGCGATGACACCGACGGTCACGTTGACGACCTCAGCCGCTTCATTTCTCCCGACACCATCATCACCGCCGTCGAGGAGGACGTTTGGGACGAGAACTACGCCGTCCTCCAAGCCAACCTCAAGGCGCTCAACACCTGCCGTCTGGCCAACGGCAAGCAGCCCACCATCGTGGAACTGCCCATGCCCGACATGGTCTTCTACGAGAACCAGCGGCTCCCCGCCAGTTATGCCAACTTTTATATCGCCAACAAGAAGGTTGTCTTTCCGACCTACCGCTGTCTTGCCGACAACGAGGCGGCCTACATCCTCGAAGCCTGCTTCCCCGACCGCGAGATAGTGGGAATTGACAGCACCGACATCATCTGGGGATTGGGCAGCTTCCACTGCCTCTCGCAACAGGAGCCGCTGTAGCAGACGTTCTAACCATAGAGATATAGACAGGGGCGGCCGCACTTCGTGCGGCCGCCCCTGTCTATATGGTTGGTC
>DCJB01000081.1 GCA_002317325.1 Bacteroidales bacterium UBA1711 | reverse complement strand
CGATTATCTCCATCAAGTCCTGCCTCGACTGGTCGAAGAAGTCTTTGGGAAAGTCGGAGAGGTTTCCCCTGCCATCAATCGTGATGGGCACAGCCGCACTTGCCTCCTTGGTCGGCTTGAAGAAATAGATGGTCACATCTTCAGGTTTCAGGGTGTTGGCAGTTTCCACCACTGCACGCCGAATGCCGTTGACCACGTGTTCGCTGTGGGTCTCGACCAACACCCTCACACCGGCGGCAGCCATCCGTCCCAAGAAATAGCCCATGTTCGACTGGGCTTTGGCATGAAGGTGGGCCTCGGGATTCTCCACCAACAACCAGCCCTCCTTCTTGGCCGCCAAGGCGCTGGCGATGATGGGGAGAGCATACGTGATTCCGAAGCCGACATTGGTGGCTGCGTCGCCGTGAACCTTCACCTGATAAAAGTCCGGACCGGCAGAACAGACTCCCACCGACACTCCAGGAAAGATGTAGTCCACCCACTGGTCGAACTGCACCTGCCACTTGTTGCCTTCCGCATAGCCGATGGAGCGTTCCTTCTCCGTGGAGTCCATCAGATGACGGACAATGAAGTCTCCCGCACTCTCGCCATGGCATCCACAGCCCCCGGCACTCGACGAACCCCTACGATAAAGATACCGAGGGCCCAACCTCTCGGCACAGAGGTAGCAAAAACCCTGTGAGAAAAAAGAGTCACCTGCCCCCTCTTTTATGCACCGAACACTGCTTCCTTGGTCTTCTTGGTCGGCAGGGATGCGGACAACGAATCCCTCCAGCGACACAGTGATGACACCATCAGCAGAAGCGTGATTCAGAATGTCGTCATAGGACCCGAGGTCTAACGCATACTTAGGACACCCCAAGTCGAGGAGGCACTCCTCGGCACTGTTCTCCGCGACCAACTTTGCCAGCAACAGCGACTGTATGACCGAACTCTTACCAGCCGAATTGGCTCCAGTGAGAAGCGTAAGGTTATTCAAGGAAAACGTTTCGGCTCTGCCGAACCGCTTAAAGCCCGAAATGCAAAGATTAACCTTGTTCATTTTTTCGTCAGATATGGGTCAAACAGATTCTCCTTCAACTTCCGAAATACATACTCAATGTTCGCTTTGCCATTCGTTCCAAACGTCAGATAATTGAAGAGCATAGGGTCATCTTGAATCATCTGTGCCAGTCTATCGTTCCACAACGTATTCTGTCCCTCTAAGCAACCCGTTTCTTCATACTGCTGCAGCAGAACGCAAATAGTCAAGTGAAGCAACTTATTGACAGGTGAACGGCGTCTATCCCCGTATCCCGGCCACACTTTCCTAAAAGCGTACCATCCAAAAAGTCGAAAGGCGAAATTCAAACTCCTATCGTATAGACCCAAATACTTTTCCAAACAGTCTTCTTTCTGACAGTCCAATCTTTCAACCATGCCATTCAAGGCTTCATCCATCTTGCCATCATACACTCCAACAGGATTTGCCTCGGAATACTGATCGACAAAGTATATGAAACGCAGCGCTAATTCTTGAGCCTCCAACCGAGAGTCCTTTACCGACCCGCCTGTAGCCCGTTGGAAACTCTCCAATCCCGCCATCTTTTGCAAAAGATTTTGCACGTGGACACGCGAAAGGCAGTTTCTAATTTCCTGGTCGTTCAGTGGCTTTCCGCCTGTATTGAGTCTTTTGAAGAGGTCAAACTTCAGTCCCTGCGGCGAACGGTAGTCGATGACAAAGCACATTATCTGTGTCTGTTTGAACCTCCTCAACAACAGCGGAGATATGGATTCCGAAAGTGTGCTCCACACTCTCCCATCGCAATCCACAAGATACTCCATATTGCAGAGGACAAGTTTGTCGTCCATAAAGTCGCGGATGGTGGAAAGCCGCTGCAGGCCGTCAACAATAGTCAGCCGACCATCCTTATATTGACTAAGGTAGATGGACGGAAGAGGCAGTCCCAGCAAGATGGACTCGATCAGCCGGCTCTGCCGAGTCTTGTCCCAAATAAAGTTGCGCTGGAAAGACGGTGCGATCTCAATGTCCCCGTCTTTTATCAAATCCAAAAACTGGCTAATCGAGAAAGGCTTGGGTTCGACGTAGATTTGATCGGGGGTGTAGCCCGGCTTTCCACCTCTCCCCTCCTCGTCCTCCGACGAGGTGTCAAAACCTTGGTGCCGGAGTTCCCTCCACGCCTCAGAGAGACCGTAAAGCCTCTCTTCAATCACTTCTCGCGATTCCTCAAAAGAATCGGCCAAAGAGCCTTCAAGCGAAAGAACCTGCTCCTCGCCAAGAGTCAGTCCGTACTCTTGTTTCCCGCTTTCACGAGAATCGCCTGACAGCAAGAAACGCCCATCCTTGTCCTGTACAAGGCAGAACCGAGTCTCGGACACCTCTCCCTTGATTGTTAGTCCTATTGAAACTTCAGACATAATCGACAATTATAACCACATTACAGGGCAAGAAGCAACGCCTTCACCCTTGTTAATTTCAATTAATTAGCAGAAATGGATTCCGCACTTTACCGTGCAAAGATACGTAAAAAAAAGGAATCATTCGCATTTCTTTTTTTATCGAGGAGGGCGGGCGGGCGGTGGATGCGGGGGGCGGGGGCGTTTTTTTTCTCGGCGGAGGCTTGGTATGTGGGGAAAAATGCGTATTTTTGCAGCGTCAAACTAATAACACCCCGTTATGACCAAACACAGTATTCTCTTCATCGTTTTGGCAGCCCTCGCGGGCGGCACGGCCTGGGCGCAGACTGCCGAGGACGGCAAGCAGACCTTCAACCACAATGTGCTCATCGAGCAGTTCACCACCGGCAAGTGCCAGTACTGCCCGGGGGGCGCCGAGCGGATTGCCTCCGCCGTGGGCAACTCCACCAACGTGGTGTGGATAAAGCACCACGCCGGATTCAGCGAGGACGACCTGACCAACGACATCCACCGCACGATGCTCTGCTTCTACAACGGCTCGACATACGCGCCGGCTGTGATGTTCGACCGCCGCCACCTCTCCGACGACCCCGGGCCCGTCATGAGCGTGGGCTATGTGAGCGACCTGCGGAACTTTATCTCTCAGGCCAAGAACGAGCCGTGCTACACCAAGATTCTGCCCCTCGCCACAGCATACGACCCCGCCACCCGCCGCCTCAGGGTGTCAGTGAGCGGCCGCTTCGGCGACGCGGGAATCTACAACCCCGACGTGCGCATGATACTCTTCCTCGTGGAGGACAGCATCTATATGGCCCAGTCGGTGGCAGGGCAGGGCATGGTGTCCGACTTTTTGCACATGGGCACCGTGCGCGACACCCTCACCCCCATGTGGGGGGCAGACCTGACGATGGAGGAGGGCACGCTGAACTATTCGCTGCCCGAGGTCATCTACCGGGTGCCGGAGGGCTTCGACCCCGCCCACTGCAAGGTGGTGGCAATCATGTATGAGCACAACGCCGCCGACATCAACGGCTGCGCGGTGCTCAACTCCCTCGCCACGGGGTACCTCTCCGATATGCCCCTCGCCATCGGACATCCCGCCCCGCAGCCCGCAGCCCTGCGCCTCTTCCCCAACCCGGCACAGAGCCGCCTGACGGTGGAATGCGCTGCCGGCATTGCCGAGGTGACGCTGCTCGACGCGCTGGGGCGCGAGGCGCTGCGCCAGCAGGGCTGCCGTCAGGAATGCCAGGCCGTTGACTGCTCGGCCCTGACCACCGGCATTTATGTGGTGCGGGTCCTCGGCACCGACGGCCGGACCCATTACGGCAAATTCTTCAAGAACTAAGTGACAGGGACTCACACACACGCCGCAGGCGGCCCGGGCCGCCTGCGGCTGCTTTGGGTCCTGTGGATGGTCGTCGCCCCCCTGCCGGCTGCCGCCCAAGAGGACTGGCACTCGGCGTTCAACATGACCACCCGCGGCACCGAACTGGGGCGGATGCCGCAACTCTACGGCCGCGTGGCGGCACTATGCCGCACAGTGGATTACGCCCTCCCCGGCCGCGAAGCCGCCGGTCCCACATGGTGGTATTTCGACTCACACGGCCGCATCCTCTCCATCGCCGATTCGTCGGGGCTGATGGAGTTTGAGCGCTACGGCTACCGCTACGACCACCGCGGCCGAATCAGGAGCATACACGGCCTCAGGCAACGCCCCGGCGGGGGCTGGGACACCCTCCTCGCCACTACCTTCGCCTACTGCGACACGGGCGGCCTCGTGTCGCTCATCAGCGAACACTTCAACGACGAAATATCCGCCGTCCGTTATGCCTACACCGCCGAAGGCTTCACCAAGACACTCTGCGACCCCTTGGGACGACCCGTGCAGCAGCACCTCTACCGCAACCACCAACTGGCAAGCATCATCGACTACGACGACGGCGGCACTCCCACCGACGCGCTGGTGGCCGTCCGCCGCGCCTCCGACGGCCGCCCCACGCTGATGGCCGACGTGTTTGAGCCCGACCGCGCCGAATACCAGCAGCAGTTCGACTACGACCCCTTCGGCAACGTGACGCGCTGGACAGAGGGCGGCGTGACTATCACCAACAGCTATCGCTACGACCTGCGCCACAACTGGGTGGAGCGCCTCCAGTATGAAGACGGCCGGCTGCTGCTGCACGAGCGGCGCCGCATAGAGTATGCCGCCGACAGCGACGACTTCACCGCCCGCGAGCGGAGCCACGACCTCTTCTGGGAAGAGAGCCACGCCACGGGCTACCTCGAAGTACGCTACCCCAACGGAGACTACTACATTGGCGACCTCGTGGAAGGACGGTGCGAAGGGCAGGGCGACATGAATTATGCCGACGGCACCTGCTACAGCGGCCAGTGGGCGGGCGGACGCTACCACGGCATGGGGGTGCTGCGGCGATGGGACGCGACCATTGTCTGCCGCTGGATAGACGGCCGCATAGACCCCGCCGCCGCGGCCGACATCCACTACGCCGACGGATCGCGCTACCGGGGGCGGCTCGCCGACTCGGGCGACTCGTGCCGCTACGAGGGAGTCACCGTCTTTGCCGACGGGGGCTCCTATCAGGGCGAGTACGCCGCCGAGCGGTTCGACGGCTTCGGCACACGCCGCCTCGCCGACGGCACCCGCATAGAGGGCTACTGGGAACAGGGGGCGGCGGAAGGCGCCGCCGTCATAGTGCTGCCCAACCTCGACCGCCACTATGTCACCTACTGCGGAGGTGTGCGGCAGCCGCGGTGCGTGATAGAGTACATCAACGGCGACCTCTACGAGGGCGAGACCACCCCCGAGGGCGTACCCTCGGGCACAGGCCGCCTCACCACCGCCCGCGGCCGAGTGAAGGAGGGCCGTTTCGCCGACGGCCGCTACAAAGGCCCCGCCCGACCAGCAAAGAGCCGCCGCAGGTAGAAAGAGAGACTATCGAAACGAACCTCTGCGACTAATAGCCTATCAAGAGAATGCCTTTGAGCGGAAGCCGCAGCCGGTTGCTCACAAACATCGTCTCCAAAAAAGTCTTAACCGCATGATAGTCATACGAGACCCTGGGCATCCCATTGGCGGTGAAATTATATTCCCTGAGAACCGCAATGACGAGATACTCCACTTCGCACATCATGCAGGCCTGAAATATGTCTTTCAGAAACTGATTGTTGCGCACCGCCCTGCCAGCCTCGACCTCTATCACAATCTTGTGGTCCTCACTGACCGCGTCGGCAGCAAAATACTTGTCCACCTGGTCGTTTTCGCTATACAGTACTGGAACATATACCTGCTCATCGGCGGCCTTGCCTTTTTCCACCTTGAAATTCAGCTCCTCCAAGTAGGGACGAATCAGCGACAGCATATCGTCAGATTTGAGCTGCTTACCCTCATTGCGTATGTCATCCACCTTCTTGAAGCAGTCGATTATCTCTCGGATTTGTGGGGTGACACCGTGGGAACGGGGAAAGAACTGAAAGTTTATCATTGTTGAAAATTATTGTGCTATGGCATAGAACGGACTTGATAGAAACCAGTTGCAAATTCCAATAAAGGCAGCTGTCGGTCCGTGGACTGGTGCAAAGATACGATTATTTTCGATACTGACGGGGGTTTTGTTGAGGCGGCATACGACTGAGCCGACCGAGAAGCTGAAAGCAGGCGGGATGAGGACTGTCTTTTCGGGGCTGGCGAGCGTTGGTGCGGAGTGATGCGAATGGTATTATAAAATAATAATATATTGATATATTATTCAATAAATTACAAAACAAAAGTTATAGTGTCGCTCGAAGTTTTGATGGGATATGAGACAGCGGGGAAATTGGCACGAAAAGGATGAGAAAACATTTGAGATATTAATAACGTATGTATCCGTAAATATGCTATTTACTACAATAAATCTCAAGTGATAATAGAATTTTGTGGAAGGAGGCGGGAAGGATGTTTCGACAGGAGCGGTTTTGGGGCGGGATTGATTCGGGGCTTCCTAACCCGAACTGAAACCGAACATAGCCGGAATTTGCCGTAGGCTACCAATCGGACGACGCGGTGGTGTCGATTCCCACTATCTCGCGGTCGGGGAAACAGGTGTTGGCGGGGAGAATCGGGGGACGGGGGACAGGAAAACAGGGGAGGGTATCCGAAAAGGGCCATGATTCCGCAAGGAGGATTGGCTGTTTGACCACGAACCTGTATTGGGAGTCGAAAGAAGAATTGACGCTTTACGCTCACGGTTCAGGGCAGGTTGTGTTTGCTGGTTCTGTTGCTCCGAGGGGCGGCGGAAGAGGGGCAGATAAACATGGAGGGAGGAACGGAGCGGGGAGGAGAATTAAGAATTAAGAATTAAGAATTAAGAATTTAGAGTTTATAGTTCAAGGGTAGAACGGGTGGGTGCGGGGCTGTGACGGGGCTGTGACGG
>DCJB01000080.1:22635-23164 GCA_002317325.1 Bacteroidales bacterium UBA1711 | reverse complement strand
CCTCTTCTCTCCCCTCTTCTCTCCCTTTTGCGAGTCCCTCTTCGAGGCCTGTGTCTATCACGCTGGCCTGAAAGCTGAGGTTCTCCATCTCCCACTCATAGCGCGACCGCTCCTCGGGCGTGAGGCTGTCTATCCGCAGCCGCTCCCGCGCCTCGGGCAGCCCGGGCGCTGCGGCGGTCATGGGTATGTCACCGTGGCGGAGAAAGTGCATCCACTCCTCCAGCGGCGTCCTTGCCACCTCGTCGAACTGGTCCACTCGCAGCAGGTAGTACTCCGGGAAAATGTCCGCCGGCGTCTCGCAGTGGAACGTCTCCCTCTGGCGGCGGCTCAGTTCCAGCACGTCGGTCTTGTCGTGCATACCCACAAACTGCGTCGTGCCGTGGTAGGCGTAGTCCCTGCCCTGCCCGATGGAGAAATACACAATGTTGATGGAATAGACCTTGCGTATCTCGCGGTAGCGGTTGCCACGGTTCAGGTACTCCGAAATGACCTTGGATGTCCCGTAGGCCATGCGGTGGAAGTAGTCCAG
>DCJB01000080.1:13385-22444 GCA_002317325.1 Bacteroidales bacterium UBA1711 | reverse complement strand
TGGCCTTGTCCCTCAGCAGCCGCTTGATGGCCCAGTCGAACCTGATATAGTTGTCGTGATTCCTCATTTCGTTCAGCAGTTTGAATGTGCAAAGATACGAATAATTTGCGACACAGCGACAACCCGTGCAAAAATAGTTCGCCGCGGCGGGAGACAATAACGTTGTATCTCGCTTTTTTTTCGTACTTTTGCAAAAGCAAAAAGAACAATTTCCACAATAAACACTCATGGAATCAACCGCTAACGAAAAGAAAACGCAGAAGCCTTTGGGATTTGGCAAGACGATGCTTGCCTCTGCGGTGGGCGTAGTCATAGCCTTCGCCGTCATCAACATTGTTACCTTCATTGCCTGCATTTGCTTCTTAGTCTCGGCTTTGGCCGGGTTCGACAGCGAGAGCGGCACCATCGACGGCGACAACTTGGCCGTGAAAATCGACCTCACCCTGCCCGTGAGCGAGTGCGCGCCCGGCGAGCTGACCACCCTCATCAGCCAGACCGACGGCACCAGCGTGCAGCAGATTCTCGCCGCCCTCGACCATGCGGCCGGCGACGAGCGGGTCAATGCCCTCTACCTCCATTTCGGCGGCACCAGCGGCCTCAGCTGGGCCCAAGCCGAGGAACTGCAGGAGGCCGTCACGCTCTTCAAGGAGGAGTGCGGCAAACCCGTGATTGCCTACGGCGACGCCCTCTCGCAGCCGGAGTATTACCTCGCCACCGCCGCCGACCAGATAGCCCTCCACCCCTCGGGCATGGTCGATTTCAGGGGTATGGGCGCCGAGGTGATGTTCTACAAAGGGCTCCTCGACAAACTGGGCGTACACATGGAGCTCATCCGTCCCGCCTCCTGCGCCTACAAGAGCGCCGGCGAAATATACACCCGCACTGACATGAGCGATGCCAACCGCGAGCAGGTCCGCGCCTATATCTCCAGTATTTGGAACTATGCCGCCGAGAACATCGCCGCCCGCCGCGGCCTCTCTGTTGAGCAGGTCAACGCCGTGGCCGACAGTCTCACGGGTGTGCTCCCCGACCTGGCCCTCAAAAACAGGCTGGTGGACACCCTCTGCTTTGCCCAGGACATCAAAGACCTGCTAAAAGCCCGCTATGACGTGGAGAAGATTGTCTCCGCCAACCGCTATGCCGACGACTTCGACGACCGTCCCGGCGACACCCGCATTGCCGTCATCTATGCCGAAGGCAGCGTAGTGCCGGGCAGCGGCAACGGCACCCAGACCGCCGTCTTCGGCGACGATATCGTGAAGGCCCTCAGCCAAGCCGCCGATGACGATGACGTGAAAGCCATCGTGCTGCGTGTTAACTCCCCCGGCGGCGCCGTCACCGCCTCCGAGTCGATGACCCACGCCGTCCGTGCCGCCAAGGAGAAGAAGCCCGTCATCGTCTCCATGAGCGGCCTCGCCGCCAGTGCGGGCTACGAAATCAGCTGCTTCGCCACCAAGATAGTGGCCCATCCCACCACCCTCACGGGCAGCATCGGCGTTTTCGCCACCATCCCCGAAATCGGCGTGCTGCTGCGTCAAAAACTCGGCATCACCACCGACACCGTCATGACCAACCGCAACAGCACGGGCCTCTCCGTCATGCGCCCCCTCTCCCCCGCCGCCAAAGCCATGCTCCAGCGCAATGTGGAGGACTTCTACGTCACCTTTGTCCAGCGGGTGGCCGACGGCCGCAAGATGACCTGGGAGCAGGTGAACGAGATAGCCCGCGGGCGGGTGTGGACCGGCCTGCAGGCAAAGGGAATCGGGCTGGTTGACACTCTCGGCGGCCTGCCCTTGGCCCTGCGCATTGCGGCCGAGGAGGCCGGCATCGAGTACGACGGCTGCTCGGTGGTGGTCTTCCCCAAGGAGAAGGACCTCCTCACCCAGCTCTTCGAGCTCAAAAACACCAGCGAGGAGGAGGAGCTCCGCATGAAGCTCTGCCAAATCGTCCCCTTCTACAGCGAGTTGGAGGACTGGTCGGCCATGGAGCCGCTTCAGGCCCGACTGCCCTTCGCCATCCGCATCGACTAACGCCCCTCTGCCTTGATTGTCTGCATAGCCGAAAAGCCCTCCGTGGGGCGCGACATCGCCCGCATCCTTGGCGCCAACGCCAAGCACGAGGGCTATATGGAGGGCAACGGCTACCAGGTCACCTGGACCTTCGGCCACCTCTGCACCCTCAAGGAACCCCACGACTACACCCCCTTCTGGAAGTCATGGGACCTTGACACGCTGCCCATGATTCCCGACCGCTTCGGCATCAAGCTCATCGACACCGACTCCTACCGCCGCCAGTTCGAGATTATCAAGCGGCTCATGCAGTCGGCCGACTCCATCATCAACTGCGGCGATGCCGGCCAGGAGGGCGAGCTCATCCAGCGGTGGGTCATGCAGCGGGCACAGCCCTCCTGCCCCGTGCGGCGGCTGTGGATAAACTCCATGACCGACGAAGCCATCCGCGAGGGCTTCGCCAACCTCAAGCCCCAGGACGACTACCAGTCGCTCTACGAGGCCGGCCTCTGCCGCGCCATCGGCGACTGGCTTCTCGGCATGAACGCCACCCGGCTCTACACCCTCAAATACCGCCGTGCGCAGCGGCAGGTGCTGTCTATCGGCCGAGTGCAGACCCCCACCCTCGCCATGATTGTGGCCCGCCAGCTCGAAATCCAAAACTTCAAGCCCGAACAGTACTGGGTGCTCTCCACCCTCTACCGCGACACCCTCTTCACCCTCCGCCAGCCCGGGGACAAGGAGGGCGATGACACTCGCGACTCCCGCGGCGCCCGCGGTCGCATCACCTCCGAGGAGGAGGGCCGCAAAGCCTTCGAGGCCATCCGCGACAAGGAGTTCGAGGTCACCGCCGTGGCGCAGAAGGGCGGCACTGAGGCTCCGCCACGCCTCTTCGACCTCACCAGCCTGCAGGTGGAATGCAACAAGCGGTTCGCCTTCTCGGCCGAGGAAACTCTCCGCCACATCCAGAGCCTCTACGAAAAGAAGCTCACCACCTATCCCCGCGTCGATACCACCTATCTCAGCGACGACATTTACCCCAAGTGTCCGCAAATCCTCCAAGGTCTCGCCCCCTACGCCCCGCTGGTCGCTCCGCTCATGGGCACCCGCCTCAAAAAGAGCAAGAAGGTGTTCGACTCTTCCAAAGTCACCGACCACCACGCCATCATCCCCACCGGCATCAATCCATCCAACGGCGACCTCACCCTCAGCGAGAAGAAGGTCTTTGACTTAGTGGCGCGCCGTTTCATAGCCGCTTTCTATCCCGACTGCAAGTTCTCCTCCACCACCGTTGACGGGCGGGTGGAGAAGCTCCGCTTCCGTGCCACCGGCAAGCAGATTCTCGAGCAGGGGTGGCGCGATGTGATGGCGTGGGGCCATGCCGCCCGTGAGGCCGCCCCGGCCGACGACGACCGCCCCGCCGACGAGGAGAAGACCATCCCCCAGTTCGTCAAGGGCGAGCGCGGTCCCCACACCCCCACCCTCACCGAAAAGTGGACCCAGCCCCCCAAACCCTACACCGAGGCCACCCTCCTGCGTGCCATGGAGACTGCGGGCAAGACCGTCAGCGACGAGGAGCTGCGCGACGCGCTCAAGGAGAACGGCATCGGCCGCCCATCCACCCGCGCCGCCATCATCGAAACCCTCTTCAAGCGCAACTATATCCGCAAGGAACGCAAAAGCCTCGTTGCCACCGACACGGGCATCGGCCTCATCGGCCTCATACAAGAAGAGCTGCTCAAGAGTGCCGAGCTCACAGGTCAGTGGGAGAAGAAGCTCCGCGAGATAGAGCAGCGCCGCTACGACCCCAAGCAGTTCATCTACGAGCTGAAGGTGATGGTGTGGCAGATAGTGCAGCAGGTGCGCGCTGCCGCCCCCCCGCCGCCAGTCGCCCAGTCCCTCGCCCCCGCCGCCTTGCCCGCCAAAGCCGCCGCCCAGCCGACAGAGGCCGCCTCGGCAACGCCCCCAAACACGCCCGCCCCATGAGATACTTCGTCCACCTCGCCTACAACGGCGCCAACTACTGCGGCTGGCAGACCCAGCCCGGCCTCCCCACGGTGCAGCAGACCCTCGAAGGGGCGCTCTCCACCCTCCTGCGGCAGCCTGTGTCCATAGTGGGCTGCGGCCGCACCGACACCGGCGTCCACGCCTCCGATTTCTACTCTCATTTCGACACCCCGCAGCCTATCGACGACCCCGACCGCCTCGCATTCAAACTCAACTCCTTCCTCCCGCCCGACCTCGCCATCTTCGCCATCCGCCCCGTTCCCCCCAACGCCCACGCCCGTTTCGACGCCGTCGCCCGCACCTACCAGTATCATGTCAGCGACCGCCGTCTCCCCTTCCGCCAGGGGCTCTACTCCCGCATCTACTTCTCCCCCGACCTCGACCGCATGAACGAGGCCGCCGCCCTGCTCCTTGGCTACGACGACTTCACCAGTTTTGCCAAGCTCCACACCCAAGTCAAGACCAACATCTGCCACCTCACCCTCGCCCGCTGGAGCCGTGAGGGCGACGAACTGGTCTTCACCATCCGCAGCAACCGCTTCCTGCGCAACATGGTGCGTTCTGTCACCGGCACCCTCCTTGACGTAGGGCGCGGCAAACTCACCCTCGACGGGCTGCGGCAGATAGTGGAGTGCAAAGACCGCTGTGCCGCCGGAGTCTCCATGCCCCCCGAAGGCCTCTTCCTCACCCTCGTCGAATACCCCCCCGACCAGTTTCCTCCCCCCGACCCCAAATGATACGCCCGTCCGTTCACCATTTGTCCGATCACCGTTCACTGTTCACAATTCACTATTCGCAATTCATCATTCACAATCAATGCAATATACAGAAGTCACCATTACCCTTTCAGTCCTTGAACCCTTCCGGGATCTGCTCATCGACTCGCTCGGCAACGAGGGACCCTACGACAGTTTTGTGGAGACGGCGGAGGGTCTGAAAGCCTACGTGCCTACAGAGCAGTACTCCCCCGACTGGCTTGAAGAGCGGCTTGCCGAATGGCAGCCCATGACCGAGGTTACCTACTCGGTGCAGCCCTTGCCCGACAAGAACTGGAACGAGGAGTGGGAGCGGCAGCACCAGCCCGTGCTGGTGGAGGCCGACAACGGCTGCCGTATCTTAGTGCGCGCCCCCTTTCACCCCCACTGCCCCGAGGCCGACTACGAGGTGGAGATAGAGCCCAAGATGTCCTTCGGCACCGCCCACCACCCCACCACCTGCATGATGCTCTCCTACCTTGCCGAGCTGTCCTTGGCGGGGCAGAGGGTGCTGGACATGGGGTGCGGCACCGCCGTGCTTGCCATTCTCGCCAAGCTGCGGGGGGCAGCCAGCGCCGAGGGCATCGACATAGACGACTGGGCCTACCGCAACGCCATGGAGAACGCCGCCCGCAACAGTGCCGAGGTGACCGTCCGCATTGGCGGCGCCGACCTGCTGGCCGACCGCCCCGAGGCCTTCGACCTTGTGGCGGCCAACATCAACCGCAACATACTCCTTGCCGACATGAGCGCCTACGCCACCGCCCTCGCACCGGGCGGCACGCTGCTCCTCAGCGGATTCTACGAGAGCGACATCCCCGCCCTCGCCGCCTGCGCCGCTGGCTTAGGCCTCCGCCTCGCCGACCAGAAGTACCGCCAAGGCTGGGCCGCACTGCGGCTCGTCAAAGAATAAACCGCCCTCTCGCACCCAACCAGCAAATCAAAATGACTATCCGCAAATGAACGATCTTTTCTATGCTTCAGCGTTTTTTTCGTATATTTGCACTGTAATTTGATTGCCATGAAACTGTCATATTCCTACTATGACAGTTTTTTTTCGTAACTTTGCAGAGCGTTATCCTTTTCGGATAAGGTTATTGGATGTTAATACTCTGCATTATAGATGAAACTGATTAGTACAAACAACCTCAAGGGCGACCTGTTCGGCGGCATCACCGCCGGCATTGTGGCCCTGCCGCTGGCGCTGGCCTTCGGCATTCAGGCCTTCGGCGGCATTGACAGCCCCGCCGCTGCCTCCATGGGCGCCCTCGCCGGACTGGTGGGCGCCACCATGCTCGGATTCTTCGCCGCCCTCTTCGGCGGCTGCCACAGCCAAATCAGCGGCCCCACGGGTCCCATGACGGTGGTGGCGGCCACGCTGATAGGGGGCGTGTGGGCCCAGTCGCAGTCCGCCGGCATCGCACCCGACGCAGCTCTCAGCTCCGTGCTGATTAGCATGGCGCTGGCGGGTCTCTTCTGCGGTCTGTTCCAAATTCTCTTCGGCCTCATCAAGATCGGAAAGTATATCCGCTATATCCCCTACCCCGTCCTCTCGGGCTTCATGAGCGGCATCGGGGTCATCATCATCCTCCAGCAGCTCTACCCCTTGGTGGGCCTCAAAGGCTCGGGCACTATGGTTGACCTCGCAATGGGCATTCCCGGCGCCGTGGCGCAGGGCATCTCGCTCTCCGCGCTGCTCTTGGGCCTCGGCACCATACTCATCATCGAGTTCTTCCCGCTGCTGACCAAGAAGGTGCCGGCCACTCTCGTGGCACTCATCGTCATGACGGTGGTGTCGCTCTTCTGCCATATTGACGAAGGACTCATCATAGGCGACATACCCTCGGGGCTGCCACTGCCCTTCTTCGCCAAGGCGGGCGTTGACCTCGGCGGCATACAGTGGGGGGCGGTGCTGAAGGCGGCCATCATTCCCGGCCTCACGCTGGCCGGCTTGGGCTCTATCGACACGCTGCTGACCTCGGTGGTGGCCGACAACATCACCAAGACCAAGCACGACAGCAATCGCGAACTCATCGGCCAAGGCATAGGCAATGCAGTGGCGGGACTCTTCTGCGGTCTGCCGGGCGCCGGCGCCACCATGCGCACGGTGGTCAACGTCAAGAGCGGCGGCCGCACCCAAATCAGCGGCATGACCCACGCCCTGCTGCTCTTAGCCATTCTTTTAGGCTTGGGCAGCCTTGTTCGCTATGTCCCCCTGTCGGTGCTGGCGGGCATCCTCATCACCGTGGGCTGGGGCATCATCGACTTCAAGGGATTCAAAGACCTCTTCAAGATTCCCAAGGCCGACGCCGTGGTGCTGGTGGTGGTCTTCTTGGTGACGGTGTTTGTCGATTTGCTCACCGCCGTGGGCATTGGCATGGTGATTGCGTGCGTGCTGTTCATGAAGCGTGCCAGCGACCTGGTGGAGGGCGGCTACAGCTCATCTACCATGTCGGCCGCCGAAATGCGGCGTGTGGCCGAAAGCCAGTCCGCACAGCCCACCCGGGCCTTCGACAAGACCATCCCCTGGAACGACGAAGGCGGCATTTCCGACGAAATGCGCCGCCACATCTACATTCAGCGACTGAACGGCCCCATCTTCTTCGGCACAATCAACCGCTTCAAGGAGGTGATGTCCGACATCCCCGAAGAAGCCAAGGTGGTCATCATCCGAATGCGGTTGGTGAGCTTTATGGACCAGTCGGGCCTCTACGCCATGGAGACCGCCGTCAAGGACCTGCAGGAACGCGGCATTCTGGTGCTGATGACCATCATTCAGCCCCAGCCGCTCTATATGCTGCGCACGCTCAACGTGATTCCCGACGTGGTGCCGGAGGAGAACACCTTCCCCACCTTCGAGGCTTGCGCCGAGTTCCTCGCCAAACTCAAATTCGACAATTAACAATTAGTATAACCCGCCTCCCGGCGGGACGGCACAAGCCGGCGACGCCGGGGGCATTCAACCTAACACCTCACTATGGGTCGAGCTTTTGAATATCGCAAAGCCAGAAAACTAAAACGCTGGGGGCACATGGCCCGCACTTTCACCAAAATCGGCAAGGAAATTGAACTCGCCGTCCTTGCGGGCGGTCCCGATCCTTCTGCCAACCTACGCCTCCGTCTGCTCATCGCCACCGCCAAGGGCGAGAGTATGCCCAAAGAGAACGTAGAACGCGCCATCAAGCGCGCCACCGAAAAGGACAAGTCCGCCTACAAAGAGGTGGTCTATGACGGCAAAGGTCCCCACGGCACCGCCTTTGTGGTGGAAACCGCCACCGACAACCCCACGCGCACCGTGGCCAACATCCGCGCCGCCTTCGTCCGCGGCAAAGGCGAATTAGGCACCATGGGCATGAACGACTTCCTCTTTGAACGCAAATGTTCTTTCGTCGTGGCCATGAAGGAGGGCATCGATATGGACGAGCTGGAGTTGGAACTCATCGACTTCGACATCGACGAGGTCTTCCTTGACGAGGGCGAAATCAACATCTACGCCGACTTCAAGAACTACGGCCCTATCTCGAAGTATCTTGAGGACAATCAGTTCGAGATAAAGAGTTTCAAGTTTGAACGCATTCCGCTCACCATGCGCGAGCTCTCGCCCGAGGAGCAGGAGGACGTGAACGGCCTCATTGAGCGTCTCGAAGCCGATGACGACGTGGTGAACGTCTTCCACAACATGGCGTAGCCCAGTGCGCCACCGCGCCAAGCCCTTCCCCCAAGCCCGGGGCCGAACCTGCGGTTCGGCCCCGGGCTGTTTATTGCAGGGGTCATCATCTTCGCAAAAAGACAATGAGAGGCACTTCTGAGGCGGGTATTGACTACGGCCGGGGCAGAGGCAACGGTCGCCAGTTCGCGGCAGCGCTGACACCTATCGGGAGACAGGCAACAACGGTCAGTCTCCACTTCTATTTGAGGGAGTCCTCAACCTCGAGGCATAATGTCTAATGGAGTTATGCCGCTCAAAGAGGGGCTAATTTTGGAAATACAAGGGGCGGAAGTGCCATTTTGCATCCTAATCGGGCGGCTTCATCGACAAAAAAGTGTGTTATTAATCCTTTCGTTTACAAAAGAGTGCAAAACAATTTAGCGAAAAGATGAAAAATTATTTTGCCGATTGGGAAAAAAGGCGTACTTTTGCACTCGATTTCAAGACGGGAATCACCACAAGAAAATGCCGCATTCGTCTAGTGGTCCAGGACAACTGCCTCTCACGCAGTAGATCACCAGTTCGACTCTGGTATGCGGTACAGGCGGCTCGAGAGAGCCGCCTTTTGTTGTATTTGTG
>DCJB01000080.1:0-13337 GCA_002317325.1 Bacteroidales bacterium UBA1711 | reverse complement strand
CGAAGCATGGTATGTCCCCTTTTTTTTGTATCTTTGCAAATCAGATAACACATCCGCCATTATGTACGATATTCTTAAAAAGGAACTACTTAGCAACAATCTCATCTATCGGATGGACGTTTTGGCTCCCTGGATTGCCGAATCGGGGCTGCCGGGACAATTCGTCATCGTGGTGCCTCAAGAGAAGGGCGAGCGGGTGCCGCTGACCATCTGCGACATCAACCGGGAACAAAACACTGTCACCATCGTCTTCCAGGTGGTGGGCGACAGCACGCGCTATCTGAGCGATATGAACGAGGGCGAATGCCTCTTCTCCATCGTGGGTCCCTTGGGTCGAGCCAGCGAACTGGTCTCCGCCCCGATAGAGGAGCAGAAGCAGATGAGGCTGCTCTTCGTGGCCGGCGGCGTGGGCACAGCCCCCGTCTTCCCGCAAGCCAAATGGGCACACGAACAGGGCATCGCTGCCGACGTGATTGTGGGCGCCCGCACCAAGGAACTGCTCTTCTTCGAGGAGGAGATGCGCCGGGTGTGCGACCACCTCTACATCATGACCGACGACGGCAGTTATGGCGAGAAGGGTCTGGTTACAGCCAAGATTGAGGAACTGGCACAGTCTCGCACCTACACCCACTGCATCGCCATCGGTCCGCTGCCGATGATGAAGTTCGTCTCGCTGCTCACCCGCCGCCTCGGCCTCAAAACCATCGTGAGCATGAACTGCATGATGGTGGACGGCACGGGGATGTGCGGCGCTTGCCGCGTGACTGTGGGCGGTATGGTGCGGTTCACCTGCGTTGACGGGCCCGAGTTCGACGGCCACCAAGTCGATTTCGATGAGGCGGCAAGGCGACTCCGCAAGCCCGACGAGCGGCGCTACCGCATCGCCACCGTGGAGGGCGACGGCAACCCGCGTCCCGACCACCGCTGCAGCCTCACCCCTGCCGTGGAGAAAGCCATAGTCCGCCAAAAACCCGCCGAGCAGGACCCCGGCGTGCGGGCGACTAACTTCGAGGAGGTCTCCTACGGCTTCACCGCCGAGCAGGCCGTGGCCGAAGCCCGCCGCTGTCTGCACTGCAAAAAACCGCTGTGCGTGGGCAGCTGTCCCGTCTCCATACAGATACCCGACTTCGTGGCAGCCATAGCGAAGGGCGACTTCGAGGAAGCCTACCAAATCATCAGCCGCGACTCGTCGCTGCCTGCCGTCTGCGGCCGCGTATGCCCGCAGGAGAGCCAGTGCGAGGGCAGCTGCATACTGGGTCGTAAGGGCGACCCCATCGCCATCGGGGCGCTGGAGCGCTTCGCTGCCGACCACCACCGCAACCACGCACCCGCCGACCTACCCGCCGCACCCGCCAAGCCCGCGAGTCCCAAGGTGGCCGTAATCGGAAGCGGCCCCTCGGGCCTCACCTGCGCCGGCGACTTGGCCAAACTCGGCTACCGCGTCACCATCTTCGAGGCGCTCCACCACGCCGGCGGCGTGCTGGTCTATGGCATACCCGAGTTCCGCCTGCCCAAGCAGAAGGTGGTGGAACCCGAGATAGAGAATCTGCGCCGCCTCGGCGTGGAGATTGTCACCAACGTGATTGTGGGACGCAGCGTCACCATCGACGACCTGCTCCAGCGCCGAGGTTTCGAGGCAGTGTATGTGGCCAGCGGGGCGGGGCTGCCCAAGTTTATGGGCATTCCGGGCGAGACGTTGGTGGGCGTGGTCAGCGCCAACGAGCTGCTCACCCGCACCAACCTCATGCACGGCTACGACGAGACCTACACCACGCCCATCTACCTCGGCCGCCGCGTGGCGGTAATCGGGGGCGGCAACGTGGCCATGGATGCCGCCCGCACCGCCAAGCGCCTCGGCAGCGAGGTGACGGTGGTCTATCGGCGCGAACAAGCCGATATGCCCGCCCGCCGCGAGGAGGTGCACCACGCCATGGAGGAGGGGATACAATTTGCCTTCCACACCAACCCTGTAGAGTTCCTCGGCGACGAGGCGGGCAACGTGCGCGCCATGCGGTGCGTGCGTATGCGCATGGGCGACCTTGACGAAAAAGGCCGCCGCCGCTTCGAGACCATCCCGGGCAGCGAGACCGAGATAGAGGCCGACACCGTGGTGGTGGCCCTTGGCACCAGCCCCAACCCCCTCATCAAGGACACCACCCCCGGGCTTGACACCGAGTCCTGGGGCGGGCTGAAGACCGACCCCGCCGGACAGACCAGCCGTCCGATGGTCTTCGCCGGCGGCGACGCCGTCAGCGGCGCCGCCACCGTCATCCTCGCCATGGGCGCCGGCCGCCAAGCCGCACAAGCCATCCACCAAGCCCTCTCCGCCCTATAGCGCACAACCCTGATGAAGCATGAAGCACAACTGGGAATACAAGAAACTTGTTGATGTTTGCAGGATTCAATACGGTTTTGCTTTCGACTCCGCGCTTTTCAATGAAGACGGTGAAGGTCTGCCATTAGTGCGAATAAGGGATGTTGTCAGAGGCTTTTCTGAGACCCACTTCAAAGGTGTGTACGCAAAGGACTATCTCGTCAGGAGTGGCGATTACCTGATTGGAATGGATGGTGAGTTCAACATTGCCCAATGGAAAAGCGAAGATGCTTTGTTGAATCAACGGGTTTGTAGAATTGAAGTAAAAGCCGTGGAGAAGGTGGCGATGAGGTTCTTGTATTACTTCTTGTCAATGCACCTGAAGGAGATTGAGAATGAAACGCCCTTCGTGACGGTAAAGCACCTTTCAGCTAAACGAATAAACCAAATTGCTGCACCTGTTCCACCTCTTCCCGTCCAAGAGCAGATTGTTTCAGAGTTGGACAAAGTGAGCGAAATCATCAAGAAGAAGCGGCAGCAGGTCAAGGAGCTCGACAACCTCGCCCAATCCCTCTTCTACGAAATGTTCGGCGACCCCATCACCAACGAAAAAGGATGGGAGGTTTGCAAATGGATTGACTGTTTGGTCATATACAACGGCAGAAATCAAAAACAGGTAGAGGACGAAAACGGAGGGTATCCCATCTGTGGAAGCGGAGGGGTCTTGGGTCGTGCAACAGACTACATCACGCCCGAACAATCTGTCATCATTGGAAGAAAGGGGAATATAAACAGACCCATCTATATGTATGAGAAGTTTTGGAATGTGGACACGGCTTTTGGCATTCACCCCAAGCACAACCTCAACGCTCGATACCTTTATTACTACTGCGTTGTCTTCGACTTTGAACGTCTCAATAAGGCAGTTACAATTCCAAGTCTTCTCAAGTCAGATTTGCTGGAAATTGAGATGCCCCTCCCTCCTCTTCCCCTCCAGCAGTCCTTTTCGGAGAAGGCGGAGGCGATAGAGAGGCAGAAGGGGCTTATTGGCCAGTCCATCGGGGAGTCGCAGACGCTGTTTGACGCGAGGATGGAGCACTGGTTTGGCGAATGACAAAAGACTGCTTGTATGCCTCCCGCCAAACCACCCCCCTCAACCCGCAACACCCCCGTTCACTGTTCACCGTTCACTGCCTCCCCAAAAAGAAGGCACAGCGGCAACGCTACGGGGCGGGCTGGGGGGGCGGCGGACAGACGGGGCGGTGGGGCTTGGGGCGTTTCATGGACTGGCAAAACTGGCGGCACTGGTCGGGGGTGAGGACTTTTTCCACCCGCAAACGTGATTCGTACATCTGCCGCGAGCGGAGCGCCATCAGCCGCCCCTCCTGCTCGAAAAGGGGATAGAGCGCCTTGCTGTGGTCACCATCCTTATCAAGGAGCGACTGAATCTGCCGCCGCACCCTGCACAGTTCGCTGTCCGTCTTCCTCAGCTGCTTTTTGGACTCTTCGGTGATGGATTCGATACGCTTCTTCTGTCGTTGCGAAAGGTCGCCCACCACTTCGCTGATGGACGGGGGCATTTTGTGTGCGCCGTGCCTCTTAGGCATGGCGTCGCACCGGCCGGGCTGGGCCGACAGCGACACAGCGAGGGCAAGCAGCAACACAATGGAAACAATCTTTTTCATATCGTAACAGATTATCAGTTGTCTATTTCGACGTATGCCTCAATAGCGCCAAAGTCGTATTCGGTGGCAGTGGTGCAAAAGGAGTAGAGACTAGCCATGTCCTGAGCCATGGCGCTGTCGTTGAAGGAACGATGGGAGAGCAGCAGGGCGTTGAGGCCAATGCAGCACACGGCGACAACGGCAACGGCCGCTGCCAACCGCCGCCATGCGGTCGGAAAGATAGAAGCCGACGAGGCGGGGGCGGCATAGCGCACCCGCTCCATCACCGAAGCCTCCACATCGATGGGCTTCGGGTAGTTCAGCAGCCTGAGACGCTGCAACAGTAGGTCATCTTTCATGGGTATGTTATGTATCATCGGGTAAGTATTTTTTGGAGGTTTTTGCGTGCCCGGAAGATGAGCGACTCCACTTTGGCCACCGAGCACTGCATCACGTCGGCTATGTCGTTGTAGGAGAAGTCGTGGAAGGTGTAAAGCACCAACGCCGTGCGCTGTTCGGCGCGGAGGGTGCCGAGGGCGCGGCGCAGTTCGGTCCGCTGTTCGCGCTCCATCATCTGCTGCTCGGCATCGGGCAGGTCGTCGGCCACTTCGGGCATTTCTGCCTCCGAATTACGGTAATCCAGCCGGCGGCGGCGCTTGAGTTCCTTGCTGACCACATTGAGGGCAATACGATAGACAAAGGTGCTCAGTTTCGACTGGAACTTGAAACGGGGGAGCGCCTGATATAGCTCGACGAAGACCTGCTGAGTCATTTCGTCAACTTCCACCTCGGCACCGCCCATCTTGTAGCAGAGATTGGCAACCAGAGTCTGATATTGGCGCACAATCTCGGCATAGCGATCGACCTCGCCACCAAGCACGGCGCGTATGACCTCGTCCTCGTTCATGGCGTATTATGTGAATGAGTACCGCTTGGCGGGCAATTATTGCAGCGGGGGTGACAAAAAAAGAGGGCTACTTGTATTTGAAGCCCTCTATGTCCCTGCGCTCGCGCTTGGTAGGGCGGCCGCTGCCGCGGTCGCGCTTCTCGAAAGCAAACCGCCGTGCCAGCTCTATGCGCTCGTACTCCTCGGGGGGCGTGAGGTCTGCCATATAGTCAGGCACTAACTTGGCGCCCACCCGGGTGCCGAGCAGACCTTTGACCTCTACCACCCGGTGGAGCTGTTCGATTGAAATCTCATACACCTCGCCCACCCGCACTTCGTGGGAGGCTTTGAGGGGCTGTCCGCCGCAGCGCACATGGCCGCAGCGGCAGGCCTCGGTGGCGAGGCTCCTCGTTTTGTAGAGCCGCACCGCCCACAGATACTTGTCTATTCGGAGTCCTTCTTCCATCAGTTGTTGGCAAAAACGTAGGTGATAGTCCCGACCTGGGTCTCGGGCGCGTCGCTATTCTTGCTGAAGGTGGCCTTCATGGCCGACTGGCGCGCGAGGCTGACCAAGGCGGCATCAGTGAGGGTGGAGCCCTTGGCGGGCGCGTCGGTCTTTGTGACTACGCCGTTGCGGTCAACCCATATCTTGACGACAATCTTGCCCTGCTTATTGGAGGTGGTGGCGGGGGAAGGAAGCGCCCGTGCCGACCGTCCGCTGAGGCTGAAGCCCGTGCCGCCTTGGCCGGGAGCGCCGTCATAGCGGCTGCTGTTGGGGTCGCCGCCAGCCTTGCCCATATTGCCCGTCCCATGAGTGTTGCCCTCGCTCCCGCCTTTGGGTCCCGTGGTCTTGCGGCTGCCGGGGAAGAGCGCCTGCTTGTTAACCTCTGGCTCTTTGGGCGGATCGGGCTGGGTGGTGGTGGGTGTCTTGTTGTCGGTCTTGGCCGTAGAGGGCTTTGGCGAGCTGTACATGGGCGTGGTCGATTCGTGGTGCTGCGTGATTACCTGCTCGGTGGCGGACGACGGACGCGGCGCCGCGCTCTCCTCTGTGGGCGAGGGCTGGGGGTCGTTGCCGTAGCCCATATCGCTGTTGCCGAGGTTCACCTCCACCCCCTCTTCAGGAATGGGCGGGTCTGGCGGGTCATAGCCGAAAGCAAGACACACCAACAGTATAAGAGCGAAGAACAGCAGCGTTCCTCCGCCCGAAAATAACTTGTTTTTGTCTTCCTGAATCATTTTGTTCTGAGTCAATTACTGGTTGCTCAAAAGGCACTGCCTCCCAATGGCACGGTACGCCTCCGGGGGGGCGGAGTACCTACTTCTTAGGCGAGGTGGCCAAGATAACCTTGTGTTTGCTGCCCGTTTGGTCGTTAATAGCGTTGACGGCGTCTATCACGTTCACCACATACTGCACAGGGACGGTCTTGTCGCTGCGCAGCACCACGCAGGCGTCGGTGACGCCCGGCTCTATGCCGGCGGCAATGAGCGGCTGCAGCTGGTCGGCGGCGGCGGGGGTGTCGTTCACCTGAAACTGGAAGTCTTGATCGATATAGACAGTCACGTTCTGTTTGGCCATGGTCTTGCTCCCGCTTTCGGGCAACAACAGCTTGACTGCGTTGGGGCTGATGAGCGTGGAGGTCATCATGAAGAAAACCAACAGCAGAAACACCAGGTCGGACATGGTGGAGTTGTTGTTCTCTATACTGATGTTGTTTCGTGTCTTGATCATAACGAATGAGTGTTATGTATTCTTGAGAAAAGGGCTTTGGCAGCGGCTGTTCACCGTTCACAGTTCACCATTCACAGTTCATGCCGGCTCGTGGAGGAGATCCATAAACTCGGTTGCCCTGACTTCGATGTCGAGCACCACCTTGTTGATACGTGTGACAAGGATGTTGTAAAGGAAGTAGCAGATGATGCCGACGATGAGGCCGCCGATGGTGGTCACCATGGCCTCGTACATACCCGTGGCGAGGGTGGCAATCTCAATGTTGTTGCCGGCGAAGGCCATGTCCTGAAAGCAGGTGACCATGCCCGTGACAGTGCCGAGGAAGCCAATCATGGGACCGAGGGAAGCCACGGTGGCCACAAGGCTCACCCGCTTCTCCAATCGAGCCACTTCGAGGGTGCCCTCGTTCTCGATGGCTGCCTGTATGTCGGACAGGGGACGGCCAAGGCGGCTGAGGCCTTTATCAACCATGCGGGCAAGAGGCGAATTGGTACTCTTGGACAGCGCGCGGGCCGACTCCAAGTCGCCCTTGTGGATATACTGGCGTATGTTGTTCATGAAGGCGTTGTCGTTGTTGGTATTGAGCGCCTGCCGGAGAGCAAGGTAGCGCTCAATGGCGATATAGACTGCCAAGGCCAGGAGAATAGCCAGCACCAACATAATCCAGCCGCCCTTGAGGGTCATGTCCCAGAGGGTAATGCGCTCGGGGGCTGCAACGGATGCCATGGTATCTACGGCGGTCTGAACATCAGACACTCCGTCTTGAATCATCAATAATGGGTTCATTGTGCTTACTGTGTGATAAAAGGGTTTAACTTGTTTTCAAAAAGGCGTTCCAAGGACGACAGCTGTCAGAAGCGGAACGTGAATCCCACCGTCGGGGCAAACGCCCCCCCCCCGTTCATCACGGGCACTACGGAAGGTTCAATCCGAAAGGTGAGGTTGTCGTCCATCTGAAAGTCGTAGAGGTGGCCGAAGACGTAGGCGTCAATCAGATTGAGCGTATATGCGACCGCGGTCAGCATGACAAAGAGCTGGAAGTTTTTGTTGTGCTGCTGGTAGAGGTTGTATATGCTGGAGTTGGGGTAACTGGCGTATTTCTCAATCGTCCACTCTCCGCCGTGCTGGACACGGTGGAGGTAGTCGTCCTTGAACATTTTCATGCTGTTGTAGTTGCTCACTGCGAGATAGCCCAAACCGCCAATCACGCCATAGATGATGGGAAGTTTCCACGCCTGCCCGTTGTAAATCTGCCCGCCGCCGGGTATGAGCGACCACAGGAGGGCTTTGGTGGGGCTGTGCTGGGGTGCGACCACTGCGACGGAATCAACCTTCGTCTCCGCCGTTGCTATCGTTTCCTGCGCCCTGCCGACACCGGCGAGAACGAGCAGCAGCAACAGCACCATAGTCCGCTTTACCACAGCCCTGCCTCCTGACTACTATCGGCGCATCAACTTCATGATACGCTCAAAATCCTCGTCGCTGTTGAAGTGGATAGTCATTGTGCCTTTGCCCCGGCGGGAACGCTTAATCTCCACTTCGGATTGGAACAAGTCGCGGAGCTGCGACTGGCTGGCGCTGTGGGTGGCGGGGAGGTCGTCTTTGGCCTTTACGACCTTGCGTGCCGGCTCCTTCTCGGCCTTAACCATCTGCTCTGTCTGATGGACCGACAGGTGGCGGTTGATGATGGCGTGGAGGAGTGAGATGTGTCGTTCGGGGTCTTCCACGTTGACGAGTGCGCGGGCGTGGGCCATGCTTATCTGTCCGCTGCTGAGGGCGAGCTGCGTCTCGGCGGGGAGGTTGAGCAGACGGAGGTAGTTGGAGATAGTGCTGCGATCCTTGCCCACCCGCTGGCTCAGTTCCTCGTGGGTGAGGCGGCACTCCTCAATGAGAGCGTTGTAGGAGAGGGCTATCTCCATAGCGTTCAGATTCTCGCGCTGAATGTTTTCAACCAGCGCCATTTCCATCATCTGCCCATCGGTGGCCACCCGAATGTAGGCGGGCAGCTCGGTGAGACCAGCCCGCTGGGAGGCGCGGAAGCGCCGCTCGCCGGCGATGAGCTGGTACTTGCCGTCGGGCATCCGGCGCACGGTGATGGGAGTTATCACCCCCTGCTCGCGGATGCTCTGGGCGAGTTCGTCAAGGGCGGATTCGTCAAAGTCCTTGCGGGGCTGGAAAGGATTAGCCTCGATGTCGCAGAGCGGCACCATGCTGATGGCAGCAGTCACTGCGGCGGCTTCGCCGCCGCCGAGAGACTCCACATCCAAGCTTCCGAGAATAGCGTCGAGCCCGCGCCCGGGCACTAAAGGTTTCTTACTTGCCATTGTTCGTCATATTGTTTCGTTTCAGCAATTCGTTGGCGAGATTGAGGTAGTTGACCGCGCCGGCGCTGAGGGCGTCGTACATAATGATGCTCTTGCCGTAGCTTGGAGCCTCGGCCAGTTTGGTATTGCGGTAGATGAGGGTGTCGAACACAAGACGCTTGAAGTGGCCTCTCACGTCCTCCACCACCTGGCGTGCCAGGCGGAGGCGCGAGTCGTACATGGTGATGAGCAGCCCCTCGATGTTGAGACCGGGGTTGAGGCGGGTCTGGACGATACGCACCGTGTTGAGCAGCTTTCCCAATCCCTCGAGGGCGAAGTACTCGCTCTGGATGGGTATGATGACCGAGTCGGAGGCCGCGAGGGCGTTGACGGTGATGAGTCCGAGGGAGGGACTGCAGTCGATGATGACGAAGTCATACTCCTCCTTGATTGGCTCAAGAGCCCGTCGGACAAAGTACTCGCGGTTCTTCTCGTTCACCAACTCCACCTCCGCGCCCACCAGGTCTATGCGGGTGGGCAGGAGGGAGAGGTTCGGGGTGTCGGTGTCGATGATGCAGTCTTGGACTGGCGCCTGCCCCATGAAGCACTCGTAAGCGCATTTCTCCAGTTCGTCTGGGTTAATGCCGAGGCCGGAGGAGGCGTTTGCCTGGGGGTCGGCGTCCACGAGGAGCACCTTATACTCCATCACCGCCAGTGCAGCACTGAGGTTGACGGCCGTCGTGGTCTTGCCCACACCGCCCTTCTGGTTGGCGATAGAGATTATTTTGCCCATGCCTTAATACTTGAGGTCAAAGTCGTCGTATGAGTCGCGACGCTGTTCCCGGCGCTCGCCGTCGGACTCGCGATACTCGTTTTCCACCACAACTGGCTCGGGTTCAATGCCGGTCTCGATGAAGGAGAGCGCGTTGGCCAGCCCCTTCTGAAACTTCTCAAAATCCTCTTTATAGAGAAAGATTTTGCTCTTGTCATAGTAGAACTCACCCGTCTTGTTGTCGAACACCTTGCGGCTCTCAGTAACGGTAATGAACTTGTCTCCTCCACGCGTTTCCTTCACGTCGAAGAAGTAGCGGCGTTTGCCGGCAGGAATGACCTGCGAATACAATTCTTCCTTTCTATTTTCCATGTTGGGATAGTATTTTTCGGTTTGCAAAATTAGGCATATTTTTCCACGTAGCAGCCCCCCGGCAGCAAAAGTTATCAACAATCTCGTGTGATATTGCACTTTTTCTTTCGCCATTCCATTATTTGTTCGTAACTTTGCAAAAAAAATAATAGCTATGAAGCACTCTATCACCAACCCATTCCGCTTCCACTCTCGCCTGTGGCTGGCAGCGGCCGTCTCGGTGCTGCTCTTCGCGGGCTGCCAGAAAGACAACGACAACATCAACCCCCTGCCCGAGGTCGAGTCCGAAGACATCGTGATTCTCTTCGACAACGACGTGCACTGCGCCATCGACGGCTACGCCAAGATGGCCTCGCTGAAGAAAGCCGCACAAGAGCAGACCGACAACGTATGCGTCGTCTCCTGCGGCGACTTCATTCAGGGGCAGGCCTACGGCATCCTCTCGCAGGGCGAATACCCCATCACACTCATGAACGCCGTGGGCTACGACTTCGTCACCCTCGGCAACCACGAGTTCGACTACGGTATCGGCCACATGGTCGAACTGATCCAAAAGCTCAACGCCGAAGTCCTGTGCGCCAACTTCGTCCGCATCAGCGACCAGCAGCCCCTCTTCGCGCTCAGCGCCATGAAGGTGTTCACCACAGGCACCGTGGCCTTCATCGGCGTGGCCACGCCTCAGTCCATCTCCAGCTCCGTGCCGGCCTACTTCCAAGACGACCAGGGCAACTTCAAGTACTCGTTCTGCGAGTCCGAACTAGCCAACATTGTGCAGAAAGAGGTGGACCGCGTACGCAACGCCGGAGCCAACTATGTGGTGGTGCTCTCACACTTGGGCGACTCCCGGAGAGGCTACACCGCCTCGCAGGACCTCATCAGCAAGACCAGCGGCATAGACTTTGTGCTGGACGGCCACTCCCACAGCGTCATCCCCTGCGACTCGGTGCTCAACAAGGCGGGCAAATACGTCAAGCGCAGTTCCACAGGCACCGCCTTCGCCAACATCGGCCGAGTCACCATCTCCTCGCGGGGCAAAATCTCAGCCGGCCTTATCGACACCAAGAATCTCTCCGACGACCCCATCGTGGAGGTGTTGGTGAACAACATCAAAGAAACCGTCAAGTCCATACTCTCCAAGGTAGTGGGCACCGCCGAGGTGGCGCTGAACATAACCAATGCCGAGGGCAAACGCATAGTCCGCAACCAAGAGGCCGGCATCGGCGACTTGGCAGCCGACGCATTCCGCAGCTACCTCAACTCCGACATCGGCTGGGTGAACGGCGGCAACCTGCGCACCGACATACCGCAAGGCACCATCACCTTCGGCAATGTCCTCAACGTCTTCCCCTTCGGCAACACAGTGCTCCTCGGACGCATAACTGGACAGGTGTTCTTGGATAACTTGGAAATGTCCTACCGTCTCGCCCCGGCCGAGAGCGGCGGTTTCGCCCAACTCTCCGGCGTGCAGTGCGACTTGGACACCACCGTCGCCTCCTCGGTGGTACTCAGCCCCGAGGGCATCCTGCAGTCCGTAGGCGACCGCCGGCGGGTGAAGAACGTGAAGATTCTCAACCGCAACACCAACCAGTACGAACCCATCGACCCCTCCAAAGAATACACCATAGCCGCCGCCAACTATGTGCTTGTGCAGAACGGAGACGGGCAGAACTTTAAAGGTGTCAGCGTCATCAGCAGCCAACAAACGCTCAACGACTGCGACGTTTTGGCCAATTTCATCAAAGAGACCCTCGGCGGCACCATCGGCCGGCAATACGCCGTCCCGCAAGGGAGGATAAACTGCGTAGGCAGAAGATAAAAGGGAGGTTCTCAGGCCAACCGTACCCCAGACCAGTCCCCCAAACAAACTCCGCCATCAAGAAGGCGAACTGCCGACAATGTCAGCATAACGAAGGCCCTGCCCCCCGCCACTGCCAAAAGCGGAAATGGCAGGGCCTTGATTTTCCAACCGCCAGCACCAGTGGCAGACGAAAGATGCCGCACTGCACAAAGGACAGCTGATGCCACACGGAGGAAAGCTTCTCTGCCCAATGCGGCATTCCGAATAACAAAGCGGTCGCAGAGAATATGCTATTTTGCGGCAATCAGTTGGTCCTGGTGGCGGAAGTTGACCAAGGCGACATCGCCCGCCGCATTCTCATATTCGCCGGCATACACCACCGCTTTGCGTTTGACGGGGGTGGAAATCCACTTGTCAATTTTGCGAAGGCTGTCCTCAAACGAACTGTTATAGGTCTGAGCCGACTTCACCTCGATGGCTGTCAGCGTACCCTCCTGCTTCAACAGAATGTCAACCTCGTTCTGATTGGAATCGCGATAGAAATACACGCCTCCCTCTTTCCCCTGATTGGAGCGGTGCTTCATCACCTCCATCACAATCATGTTCTCGAAGAGCGCGCCACGCATTTTGTCACGCTTCAGTTGTTCCATACTCTCTATTTCAAGCAGGTAACAGGCAAGATCGGTGTCGTTGAAATAGAGTTTGGGCGACTTGACCAGCCGTTTGGTGAAATTTTCATAGTAAGGCGGAAGCAGCGTAATCAGGTAGGAAGCCTGCAGCGCCGAGAGCCGGCGTGCGATGGTTTTGGAATCCACACCCACTTCGTTGGCCAACTGCGAGGCGTTGAAGACGGAGCATAAGCGCGCTGCGCACAACCTCATGAAGATCGGTCTGATTGAGAAATGCCACGGGGTCATTTTTAGCAAAGTCGAGGAGATGGAGGTCTTTCATCGAATACTCATGGCGCTGGGTGAACAGGTGCCGCAACAGGGTATTTTTGCCTGTTTGGCGCGCCCCAGTGAGCGTGATAACCGAAAAGTAGCAGCTTGCTTCCGTTATGACTGTCTCTATATCCATTTGAATATATACGTTATCCATCATTATGCAAATTCGGAATCCGATGCCATAATTACCTAAAATAGTTGGAATATCAACTATTCAGCAGAAAAATAAGGCGTAAGTGTCAAATTGCAGGTTCTTTATGGGGTTTGTTGCTCTAAGTGTCAAATTGCAGGATGCCTCAATTTGAATCTCGTTTCCACCTGCATTTCGGAGAACGACATCACCTCGATGACCGAACAGGGCGATACCCCCACCGTATATGAATACACCTACAGCGACAACCGCCCCGTGAAGGCGCAGGCAACCCAAGCATACACCAATCCCAGTATTAACGAACACTACAAGAGGGTGACCACCACCGAATATGAGTATATGAAGCAAGCCGGCGACCAACCATATAGACAGGGGCGGCCGCACGAAGTGCGGCCGCCCCTGTC
>DCJB01000035.1 GCA_002317325.1 Bacteroidales bacterium UBA1711 | reverse complement strand
GGTAATTCCAATACCGAAAAGGAAAAGCGATAACAAAGTTATCAACTTTGTTGATAGGTTGTTAGGCATATCTCAAGAAGCTTTTTTTATGGTAATGCAACTGCAAAGATACACCTTTTTCTCTACTTTCTCATAATTAATGCAAAAAAAATACCATTTTTTCCCCTCAACCGCTGTGCGTAAAAGCCTTGGTTTTGAGAGGTGTTGAGTAGTGGGCGAGGAGTTGCTCTGGGGTGTCCGGCAGGGTGGTCGTGTTGACCCTTTGTGAGGTTTGGATTGCTCCGGGTGGGATTGTGCGCCCCCCAATGCCCGTCCGAGAACTCATGAACGAGACCTCCCCCGTCTCGCCCCGCCCAATACATCCTCAGTCCTTTCCCCGTTTCCCTATCGGCTGTGGAAGCGGTGTGTCTTTGCGACACTCAAATGGCTGTGCCTTGAAGCCCCTGTTGCATTATTGGTTGAACTCAAGGCATCTGTTGGCTGAACTCAACCTGAGTGGGGGCGGGTCGGGCGCTACTCGGCACCGAACTGCATGAGGTAGGCCTTGATGAAGGCATCGATTTTGCCGTCCATCACGCCCGTCACGTCGCCGGTCTGATAGTTGGTGCGGTGGTCTTTCACGCGGCGGTCGTCCATGACGTAGCTGCGGATTTGCGAACCCCACTCTATCTTCTTCTGGCTGGCTTTGATTTTGGCCTGTTCCTCCATGCGGTGCTGCATTTCGCGGTCGTAAAGCTGCGAGCGGAGCAGCCGCATGGCGTTTTCCTTGTTCTTGGGCTGGTCGCGAGTCTCGGTGTTCTCAATGAGGATCTCTTCCTCGACCCCGGTGTAGGGGTCTTTGTACTGGTAGCGGAGGCGGACGCCCGACTCCACTTTGTTGACGTTCTGTCCGCCGGCACCGCCGGATCGGAAGGTGTCCCAGCTCAGGCGCGACATATCCACCACCACTTCGATGGTGTCGTCCACCAGCGGGGTGACGCTCACCGAGGCGAAGGAGGTCATGCGCTTGCCCTGGGCGTTGAAAGGGCTCACGCGCACGAGGCGGTGGACGCCGGTCTCGCTCTTGAGGTAGCCGAAGGCGAAGTCGCCCTCCACCTGCATGGTGCAGGACTTAATGCCGGCCCCGTCGCCGTCAAGGCTGTTGGAGATGGCCACCTTGTAGTTGTTGCGTTCGGCGTAGCGGATGTACATTCGCATGAGCATTTCGGCCCAGTCCTGGGCTTCAACGCCGCCGGCACCGGCGTTGATGGAGAGCACCGCGTCGAAGCGGTCACTCTCGCCTTGCAGCATATTTTTCAGCTCGAGTCCTTCTACGAGGGGCTGGGTTTGGGCTATCTGCTCCAGCACCTCCTCTTCGGTGGCGTCGCCCGAGTCGAAGAACTCGCCCAGCACCTGCAGGTCGCCGCACGAGTCATCAACCACCTTGAAGGCGTTCACCCAGCTTTTCTTGGACTGGATGCCCTTCATCACGGCCTGGGCGGCCTTGGGGTCGTTCCAGAAGTCGGGGGCTTCGGTTTTGTGCTCTTCTTCGGCTATCTGGGTGGTGAGGGTCTCGATGTTGAGGAAGCGGCGTAGGGCTTCTTTGCGTGTCAGGAGGTCTTTGATGGTTTCGGTGGTGGTCATTTTGTCGGTGAAATGTGGATGGTGAATGGCGGACGGCTTTGTCGTCGTGGAAATGGTGTCTGTTGTCTCGGTGTCGTGCTGTCTGTTTACAAGAGCGGGTATATCTCGGGGCAGCCCGGGGTGAAGTAGGCGGCGGCGAAGGCCGCAACGATGAGGGCAAGCTTGCCCCACGAGAAAGTGTTGTGGTCGTGGTCGAAGAGTATGCTCACCGCCACATGGAGCAGTATGCCCACCACCATGCCCATGAGCAGGCTCTGCAGCACCTCGTTGGGCGGCAGCAGCAGGAGGTTGCAAAGCGACCCCAAGGGGGTCATCGCACCGAAGAGGGACAGCAGCCCTAAGGAGCGGAGGAACGAGTAGCCGTTGGCGGCGAACAGCCCCGCCAGCACGAGGGCGATGGGTATGTTGTGCAGCACGATGCCGTAAAGGAGGCCCCGATGGATGTCCCCGTCGAGGTCAACGAGGGGCATCCCCTCGAGGAAGGCGTGGATGGAGAGGCCGATGAGGAGCCCCGCCACGGGGTGGGCGGCGTGGTCGTGGCAGCGGCCGGGGTGGCTGAGGTGCTCGTGGTGGTGGAGTTCGGCCTCTTCTTCCTCTTCGCAGCAGGGACAGTGGTTGTGTCCGTGCTCGGCTCCTTTGGTGAGCTGTTCGAGAAGCAGCTGCACGAGGAATCCCGCCATCACGGCGGCGGCCACTTTGAAGTGGATGACCGGGGTGACGAAGCGGTAGGGCTCGCCGCCCAAGAAGAGGTGCGGCACCAGGTTGATGAAGCAGGAGGCGAAGAGGAATGCGCCGCCGAAGATGCTGATGTATCCGATGGTCTGGGGCTTCACGCGGCGGCGGCCGGGAATGAGCAGGCTCCACACCGCCGTGCCGGCGAAGATGAGGAGGTAGGAGAGGAGGACGGGTGTTGTCATTTGGGTATCGGACTGTTATGTTGTGCCGACGGGGCGGAGGCTATGGACACAAAAAAAGGGTAAGCTGATTATATCGCACCGCTACAACCAAACACCCTTGCTGTATTCCTACCCTGGGGGATTCAATGGGAGCTGGTCGTATAAGACTTACCCAATTGCAAAAGTACTACTTTTTTCTTAATTGGCAACTTTTTTGGCTTATTTTTCTCGCCAGTTCTCGTAGGAGGCTGGAAGACAGGGGACTTTTCGGACATATTTTCCTACGCGGTCGCACTGGTGGCTCCGTAGGACGGACCGTCGGACGCCATATCTTCGCTATTTGATGCCCCGCTGGTTGAGGGCTTGGTGGAAAAGTTGTGCATTATGCTGGTGCTGAGTGAGATTGGACGCAAACCTGTGGCGACCCGAGAAGTCCTCTTTGGCACAGAAGAAGAGGTAGTCGGTGTGCTTGTTCTCCAAGACGGCATCCACCGAGGCCGCCGAGGGGGTGCAGATGGGTCCGGGGGGCAGCCCTGTGTGGCGGTAGGTGTTGTAGGGGCTGGGATTCTGCAGCATGGCGCCGCCGATGCGGCGGACCGTGAAGTCGCCGGCGGCGAAGCGTACCGTGGGGTCGGCCTGCAGGGCCATGCCGATGCGCAGCCGGTTGAGATAGACCGAGGCAATGTCGGCCTTCTCGCCGTCGCAGTTGGTCTCTTCTTCCACAATGGAGGCGAGGGTCAGCACCTCGTCCCTCGAGAGGTTCAAGGCCTCGAGCCGCGTCTCCCGCTTCTTCCAAAAGCGTTCCGACTCCTTGTTCATGCGGTCGGCCAGCTCGTCGGGGGTGACGGTCCAGTAGAACTCGTAGGTGTTGGGCAGGAACAGGCCTATGACTGTCTCGGGTGTGGAGCCGTGGCGGCGGCAGAACTCTGGGTCGGAGAAGCAGGACAGGAGGGTGTCCGATTCGACTTGCAGCTTGTCGCCGAGGAACTGGCAGAGCTGGGCGAGGGTGCGTACCTTGTTCAGCGTGATGCGGACGGGGTCTTGGCGGCCGGCGCGCAGCTTGTGCACCACCCGCACCAAGCCCATGCCGGGCCGCAGTTCGTAGCTCCCCGGGACTACGTGCGAGGCGAGGCCGCTCAGGCGGGCGGCGGTGACGAAGAGCGGGCGGTTGACAATGCAGCCGTGGGCATCGAGTGAATCAACCAGCGCCGCATAGTCGCTGCCCGTGGGCAGCTCGATTCGCACGGGCTGGGCGATGGGCAGCGCCTGTCGGCGGAGCAGCAGCAGGCCTGTGGCGGCTCCGCAGAGCAGCAGGGCGGCAATAATGGCGAGAATTCGTTTCATGGCGTTTGCTTTGGGAAGAGGTTTTGACGGTTGAGGATGAGTTGAAATCGGTGGGTGTCGATGAAGCCGTCGCCCGCTGCCACCCACTGGCCGAAGGTGCCGCAGCGGGTGTATCCGGCCTTGTCAAAGAGGCCGAGGCTGGCTCGGTTGGTGGCGGCCACGTCGGCGTAGAGCTGGTGGAGCGAGGTGTTGGTCGTGCAGAAGTCGGCGAGGGCGGCCAGCATGGCCAGTCCGTTGCCCCGGCGGCGGAGGCTTTCGGCAACCACTATGCCCACAGCAGCGCGGCGGTTGACAGGGTCATAGTTGTATAGTTCGACACACCCCGCAGCCGTGTCGCCGTCGGCGAAGGCGTAGAGGCGGAGTCCGCCGGACGAGAGTGAGTCTCCTTCGAGTGCTTTGAGCTGCATGAGTCGGGGGTGTTAGGGGGTCAGCTGATTTGTTCCCACTGGGGGAGGTTCTGTTTCTGAGCAATGTGGCGGCGGAGCATGGCGTGTTCGGGCAGCCGCAGGTCGGGGTCTGAGTCTAAGAGCATACGCACCTCGTCGCGGGTGGCGCATACCAGCGGCTCGTCATCCACGATGTCGGCCAGCTTGAAGTCGGGCAGCCCCGACTGCTGAAGCCCCTGCAGGTCGCCCGGGCCGCGCAGTCGGAGGTCGGCTTCGGCAATGGCGAAACCGTCGGTGGTGGCGCACATGGTCTCTATGCGTTTGCGGGCGGTAGCGCTGAGGTCGTCCTTGGTCATGAGGATGCAGTAGGAACTGCCGCCGCCGCGTCCCACGCGTCCCCGCAGTTGGTGCAGCTGGCTGAGGCCGAACCGCTCGGCGTTCTCGATGACCATCACCGTGGCGTTTGGCACATCCACCCCCACCTCTATCACCGTGGTGGAGACCATGATGTGGGTCTCCCCACGCTTGAAACGGTCCATCTCGTAGGCCTTGGCCTCGGGCGCCATCTGCCCGTGCACGATGCTTATCTGGTACTGCGGCAGCGGGAAGCTGCGCGTGATGCTATCGTATCCGTCCATCAGGTCTTTGAGGTCGAGGTTCTCGCTCTCCTTGATGAGCGGATAGACCACATACACCTGCCGCCCCGCGGCTATCTGCCGCCGCATGAAGGCGAAGAGCAGCGCCCGGTGCGAGTCGGTGCCGTGCGAGGTGCGGACGGGCTGCCGCCCCGGGGGCAGCTCGTCAATCACGCTGCAGTCGAGGTCGGCGTAGAGCGTCATGGCCAAGGTGCGGGGAATGGGGGTGGCGGTCATCACCAGTATGTGGGGCGGGATGGTGCTTTTGGCCCACAGCTTGGCGCGCTGCTGTACCCCGAATCGGTGCTGTTCGTCGATGACTACGTAGCCCAGCCGGCAGAACTTCACGTCGTCCTCTATCAAGGCGTGGGTGCCCACGAGGATGTCTATCTCCCCCTCGGCGGCATGCTGCTTTATCTGCCGCTTTTGCGAGGCTTTGAGCGAGCCCGCAAGCAGCTCCACCGTCACGGGCTGCCCCTCCAAGAGGCGGCGGAAGCCGGCGAGGTGCTGCTGGGCCAGTATCTCGGTGGGTGCCATGAGGCAGGCCTGGCAGCCGTTGTCTATGGCTATGAGCATGGTGAGCAGGGCCACCAGCGTCTTGCCCGACCCCACGTCGCCCTGCAGTAGGCGGTTCATCTGGCGCCCTGTGCGCATATCGTCGCGGATTTCGCGCACCACCCGCTTCTGCGCCCCCGTGAGCGGAAAGGGCAGCCGGTGGCTGTAGAAGTCGTTGAACTGCTCACCCACCACCCCGAACACCCGCCCCACCGAATGGCTGCGGCGGGTCGAGCGGCTGAACTGGTAGTCCAACTGGTGGTAGAAGAGTTCCTCAAACTTCTCGCGGCCGACGGCCTGCTGCCATTGCTCGAGGGTGTCGGGGTAGTGGATGCGCCGCAGCGCCTCTGCCCGCGCCATGAGGCTGTATTTTGTCGTCACGGGGCGGGGGAGGGTCTCTTCCATGACCGGGGGCAGCAGCCGCACCAAGGTGTCGGTGAGACGGGCTATGGCCTTGGTGCCTAAGCCGCGCTGCTTGGCCTTCTCGGAGGTGTGATAGACGGGGAGGAAGGGGTGGTTCTGCTGGTCCGAGTCTTGCGAGGCGGGCTCGATTTCGGGGTGGGCTATTTGGTAGGTGCTGCCGAACAGCTGGGGCTTGCCCATCACCAAATAGACCACCCCCGGCCGCAGCGACTCCTTTATCCACCGTATGCCCTGAAACCACACCAGCAGCACGGTGCCGGTGCCGTCGCAGAACTCGGCCTCCAACCGCTGCGAGCGTCCCGAGGCGACGGTGTGCATATTGCTGATGGTGCCGCGGAACACCAAGTAGGGTTCCTCGGGGTCGAAGTCGTCTAAGGTGCTCACCCGCGAGCGGTCTATCATGCGGAAGGGGAAGTTGTGGATCAGGTCTCCGAAGGTGCGTATCTCAAATTCGGAGTCTAAGAGGGTCGCCCGTTCCGGGCCGACGCCTTTGAGGTAGGTTATGGGGGTGGCGAGGTCGATGGCTAAGGCTGCTGGGTATGGGCGATGCGTTCCCGCTCTATGGTGCTGCTGATGTTTTGATGGTCGGAGTCGGCGAGGAGTATGACGGTCTCAATGTCGGGGGCTATCTGGCGGTTGACGGTCGCCACGGTCTGCTCGTAGGCCAGGTCGTCGGCGTTGCGGATGCCTCGCAGCAGCACCCGGCAGCCGAGGCGGCGGCAGAGGTCCGCAGTCATGTCGCTATAGGCCACGGGTTCCACACGGCTGTCGCCGGGAAAAAGGCTGCCTATCCGCTCCAACCGCTCTTGGACGGTGAACATATACTGCTTCTCGCTGTTCACCCCCACGGCCACATACACCTTGTCGAACAAGGCGAGGGCGCGGCGGATGATGGCCTCGTGGCCCGCGGTGACAGGGTCGAATGACCCGGCAAAGACGGCATTCATCGGCGGTAGCGTTTGTGCTTGCCCTTCGACCCGCGGCCGTGGGCTTTGCGGTTGTGCGTGTCGTCGTCGCCAAACTGCCACTGCAGCCGTATCATGAGCGACTGGTTGAAGCAGTTGTTGGCCCAGGTGTTGCCGTTCTCGGTGAAGTGCCAGTCGCGCTTCACGGCGATGACGGAAAACTGGTAGCGGGCGCTCAGCTGCAGCCCGTTCCAGATGGGAATGCGGAGCTCGATGAGCGGCGAGAGGTCGTTCTTGAGGAAGGTCATGTCGGTGGTGTCGGGCACGAAGTAGTTCGGGTTGAACTCAATGGTGCCGTGGGGCTGGGCCACAAGGCGGCTGTAGCACAGCCCCACGCCGATACGCAGCCCCCCCCAGGGGTCGCGATAGATGACGCTGAGGGGTATATCTACATAATGGAGGTTGAGCCGTATGTTGTAAGGGTTCTCTATGCTGTGGCTGTTGTTGTATATGCCCCGCCCCGAGTAGTCGGCTTCGACGGCGAGCGAGAAAGAACCGTCGCGGTCGAGGCGTGCGACGGCGCCCACGCCGCCCGTGCCGCCCCAGTGCTTGAACCCTTTTAGCTCGTCGCCTTCGATTTGGGAGGTGACGGCTCCGCCCGACACGTAGGCGTGGATTCGTTGCGCCTTGAGTGTGCCGGGGGCAAGCAGCAGCAGGAGGGCTGCCAAGAGCGGGATTATTTTCTGTTTCATGGCGTTGCGGTTGGACGGGGTCAGATGGCGAATAGGTTTTTCAAGAGGATTTGCAGGTCGGTGGCGAGGCGGTAGTTGCGGAGGTAGCGCAGGTGTATGCGTTGCCGCACCTCGGGGGCGAGGGCGGCTGTGCGGCGGGGGAGGGCGTCTTCGGGGCCGAATACGGCTTTCTCACCTATGCCCACCCACGTCTTGCGGCCGGCAAGCACTCCGCAGCAGTCGGGGAAATATCGCTTCTTGTGCCGCTGGGGCCAGAAGAGCAGGGGCGACAGCAGCAGCAGCAGCAGGGCGGAGGCAAAGTCGAAGAGACGTTTGTTGCGGCGGTTGAGGGGGGTGGCCACGGTCTGCAGCTCTTCGGTGTATAGGTCTTCGGCGCAGCTGATGGAGTTTGAGCCTATGATGAAGTCGCTCTCGCTCGGGGCTATCTTGAACTCGGCCTGGCAGCGGCGGCCGGGCAGGTGGCTCAGCTGGCTCATGAGGTCGATAATCTGGCCGATGGAGAGGTCTTTGGAACAGAAGATGACTTCGTCGGCTTTGTATAGGTGTATGGCTTCGGCCAGGCGGCGGCAGTCGGGGGCGGTGTCGTGCAGGGTCTGAATGCGGATGGGTCCGAGTGTCTCATAGAGGCTCTTTACACGCTGGGTCTCGCCGGTGCTGCCCACAATGAGGCAGCATCGCCGCCGGAGCGAGCGGCGGCCGAAGCCGGGCAGCCGCAGCAGCCCCAGCAGCCCGCGTATGCCGAGGGTGGAAATCAGCGTCCAGCAGCAGCCCAAGAGCAGCAGCGCGCGGGAGTAGCGGAGGCTCTCGTCGAGGAGCGAATAGAACACCAGCAGCAGGGCGCTGCCTACGGCCATGCCCTTGCCTATTCGCAGCAGTCGGACGGGCTTTTCATAGCCGCCGTAGAGCCAGCTGCACAGCATGAGCAGCAGCACGTAGAGCGGAAGGATGACCCGGGTGTATTGCGGGGGGTAGTAGTTCACGTTTTCGGCCCAGCCGGCGGCCCAGGCCTGCTTGATGAGGAGGAACCCGCCGTAGGCGGCGGCAAAGTCGGCGGCCGGTAGGGCGGCGGTGGCGGCAATCCGCTTGGCCCACGACACGGTGGCGCGTCCCCAGATAGCCATCCGCAGGGCGGCGTTGAAGAGGCGGGCGTTGGCTCCCGAGAAGTAGCGCTGCACGAAGATGGACATGGCGTTGTAGAACGTATAGACGTAGTTCATGCTGCCCCGCTTGGTGCTTTCGCCTTTGTAGTGGATGATGCGGGCCGAGGGGAGGTAGTAGTTCTCGAATCCCGCCAGCTTGATACGCCACGAGAAGTCGATGTCTTCGCCGTACATGAAGTAGGACTCGTCCAACAGCCCCACCTTCTCCATTGCGGCTCTCGAAATCATGAGGTAGGCGCCGGGGAGGATGTCTATGGGGTTGGTCTCGTCCTCGGACAGATGGCCCAAATAGTAGGCCGCAATACGGCGTGAGTGAGGGAAGAGGCGGATGAGTCCCGAAATCTTGTAGAACGAGGTCTCGGGCGAGGGAAATCCGCGCTTGCTCTCCTTGAGGAAGGTGCCTTCGCCGTTTATCATCTTCACCCCCAAGCCGCCGCAGTCGGGGTGCGAGGCGTAGAACATCACGCACTTGCGAAAGGTGTCCCGCTCCACCACCGTGTCGGGGTTGAGCAGCAGCATAAGCTCGCCGCGGCAGAGGCGCAGCGCCTGGTTGTTGGCTTTGGCAAACCCGGGGTTGTCGTCGTTGGCTATCAGCCGAACCGAGGGATATTTCTCCCGTACCATCTCCACCGACCCATCTACCGAGGCGTTATCTACGACAAACACCTCCAGCTCGATGGCGTCGGCCGAACCCTCTATCGAGAGGTCTGAGCGGAAGACCGAGTCCAAGCACTGCTCAAGGAAGTACCTGACGTTGTAGTTGACAATGACTATGCTGAGAATCACTCGCTCTTCTTTTTGCGTCCCCGGGGCTTCTTGTTGCTGGAACTGGTGATGACTGCTACGGCTTCCTCCAAGGACATCTCCAGCGGATTGGAGCCCTTGGGCAGGCGGAAGTTCTCGTTGCGGTAGGTCAGGTAGGGACCGAAGCGCCCGATGTTGGAGTTGATGATGTCTCCCTCGTGGAGGCCGATCTCGTGCGGATAGAGGGCGCGGATTCGCTCCTTCTCTATCTCGGCGGCACGTTTGACCTTGATTATCTCAATGCAGCGGTCCAAATTCACTTCATAGGGGTCGTCGCCCTTCGACAGGGAGTAGAACTTGTCGCCCAGCCGCACATAGGGGCCGAACTTGCCTATGGAGACTATGACGTCGCTCTCCTCAAACTGGCCCACGGTGCGCGGGAGGTCGAAGAGGGACAATGCCTCCTCCAAGGTGATGCTCTCTATGCTCTGCCCCTTCTTCATGCTGGCAAACTTGGGCTTCTCCTCGTTGGATGTGTCGCCCAGCTGCACCAAGGTTCCGTAGCGGCCTATCTTGGCATAGACGTTTTTGCCGCTGGCGGGGTCCACGCCCACCAGTCGGCTGCCGCTGGTGCGGTGGCTGTTCTGCTGGGTTTGGCGTATGTTCTTGTGGAACGGGACGTAGAACTTGTCGATCACCTTGCGCCATTCCTTCTTTCCGGCGGCTATCTCGTCGAAGTCCTTCTCCACGGTGGCGGTGAAGTTGTAGTCGAGTATGTCGGTGAAGTGCTCCAGCAGGAAGGCGTTGACCACGCTTCCAATGTCGGTGGGAAACAGCTTGCCCTTCTCGGCCCCGGTCCGCTCGGTGCGGTTCTCGGTGCGGACGGAGCCATCCTTGAGTATGAAGGCCTTGCTCTCGATGGTGACGGGGTCGCGGTCCTCTTTGATGACGTATTCGCGCTTGAGTATGGTGCTGATGGTGGGGGCGTAGGTGGAAGGACGGCCGATGCCGAGGTCTTCGAGTTTCTTCACGAGGCTGGCCTCGGTGTAGCGGGGCGGGTGCTGGGTGTGGTGCTCGGTGGCCATGGCCAGGTCGAGGTTCAGCTGCATTCCGTCCATCAGGCGTGGCAGCACCTTGCCTCCTATGGTGGACTCTGCGGGATCGTCGTCTGTCGATTCGGTATAGACCCGCAGGAAGCCGTCGAAACGAATCTGCTCGCCTTGGCATACGAACTTCTCCTCGTGGTCCGAAATGGCTATCTCCACCTGCGTCTTCTCCAGTTCGGCATCGGACATCTGCGAGGCGATGGCCCGCTTCCAAATCAGTTCGTACAGCCGGCGTTGGGCCGAGTCGGCGTTGACGGTTTGGTCGGCCATATTGGTGGGGCGGATGGCCTCGTGGGCCTCCTGGGCGCCTTTGGTCTTGGTCTGGTAGCGGCGGGTCTTGTGGTAGCTCTCGCCGTAGATTTTGGTGATTTCCTCCTTGGCCATGCCCAACGCCATCTCCGAGAGGTTCACGCTGTCGGTACGCATATAGGTGATGAACCCGCTCTCGTATAGCTGCTGGGCAATCTGCATGGTGCGGGCCACGCTGAAACCGAGCTTCCGGCTGGCCTCTTGCTGGAGGGTGGAGGTGGTGAACGGGGGCGCCGGAGACCGTTTGGCGGGCTTGGTCTCGATGGAATCTACTTTGAAGGCGCAGCCAATCAGGCTGCCGAGAAAGGCGGAAGCCTCCTCTTCGGTGTCGAATCGGCGCGACAGTTCGGCCGCCACCTGCGTCCGTCCGCTCGCGGGGTGCAGCTGGGCCGTCATGCGGTAGAAGTTGTGGCTGACAAAGTGCTTGATTTCCTCTTCACGCTCCACGATGAGTCTGACGGCCACGCTCTGCACGCGTCCTGCACTGAGGGCGGGCTTGATTTTTGACCACAGGATGGGGCTTATCTCGTAGCCCACCAAGCGGTCGAGCACCCTCCGCGCCTGCTGGGCATCAACGAGGTGCATATCAATGGTTCTCGGGGTCTCTATGGCGTGGAGTATGGCGTTTTTGGTGATTTCGTTGAATACGATTCTCCGAGTGTTCTCCGCATCGAGTTTAAGCGTCTCCTGCAAGTGCCAGGCGATGGCTTCCCCCTCGCGGTCTTCATCGGACGCCAACCAGACGATGTCGGCCCCCTTCACAGCCTTCTTCAGGTCCGAAACCAACTTGTGCTTGTCCTCGGTGATTTGGTACTCGGGTTCGTACTGGTTCTCAATGTCGATACTCATCTCCTTCTTCGCCAAATCCCGTATGTGGCCGTAACTCGACAAGACGGTGTAGTCCTTGCCAAGAAACTTCTCTATGGTCTTAGCCTTGGCGGGAGACTCTACTATTACAAGGTTCTTCATTTATTGAATTTGCTTTTACTCTTTATTATATATCATTTATTGTGTGAGAAAACAGTTTGCAAAGTAACGTTTTTTTTTTGGAATGGAAAAAAAAAGTTGCTCGGTTGGAGTCCAGAAGTCTGCTCTCAGCCGTGGAGGAATCCGTCCCCAAACTTTTTTTTCGACCTGTGGTTGTGGGCAGGAAATGCGGCACCCCGCTTGTTCCTGCAATTATTATCTTCGGGTAGATGTGAGAAGAGATGTCGTCTGTTCTCTCTTGATTCTTACCAAGATAGTCCGTGCCGCACCAACCACGCCTGTGCCTCCTTGTCGCCGAGGCGGGCGGCCTTGCGGTAGGCGTTCTGCTCCTTGCGCTCGCTCTTGGGCTGGCGGCTGTACAGCTGGGCAAGGTAGATGTACGTCTCGGGGTCGGTTGTGCACAGGTTCGTAGAGCGGATAAAGCTTTGGATGGCCTCGCTCTGCTTGCCCCACTCCAAGTAGGCTTTGCCTATGTATTTGTGGGCTGCCGCATTGCCGGGCTGTATGTTCAGCACCCGCTTGTGAAAGGCGATGGCGCGGTCATAAAAACCCTCTTGGCAGTAGAGCGTGCCGATGCGGTTGAGGGTGGGAATGTGCAGGCTGTCATAGACCAGTATCTGCTGGTAGCATTCCAATGCCCGCTCCATATTGCCCCGCTGGCGGTAGGCCACGGCCAAAACGGTGTACAGCCTGATATTGCGAGGGTTTCTATTCAGCCCCTGCCTTATCAGTTTCATGGCCAAATCCTCGTGGTTGCGCATACAGTAGAGCGTGCCCAAATTATAGTATGCATCAACGAGGTTGCTGTCCAACTGGATGGCTCTTTTGAAGTGACGCATGGCCTCGGTGTCGTCCCCTTTGCGGTAGAGGATATAGCCCATCACGTTCTCGCCCCGGGCATACGAAGGATTGGCGCGGAGCGACCGCCTCGCCCAACTCTGGGCCACTATGTGCTGGTCCCGCCTCGTCTCCACGTATGCCATCACCGTCATAGCCAGTGCCGAGGCGGTGTCCAGCTCTATGGCTCGCTCGGCGCAGCTGCGGGCGCTGTCCAAGAGGTTGAGCTGCACAAGGCAGATGGCCAAATGAGCCTGTGCCTCAGATTTCGGGCTTTGGCAGAGCAGGGCGGCGGCCTCGGCATAATACTCCTTCTGTTCCAAGAGGATGCCCAACCGCAGATGGGCTTCGCCCGTCGGGTCGCCCTCGGCCGAGCCGACCGCCTGCCGATAGTAGCCCTCGGCCCGATCCATCAGCCCGAGCCGCTCGGCATTGAGCCCTTTCTCCACCAATTGCGCGGCCGTCGCCGCCTCCTGCCCCCGCACCGACGGCATCCCCATCCCCACTATCAGCAATCCAAACAATACCCAGCGTATCTCTTTCAT
>DCJB01000078.1:10378-11574 GCA_002317325.1 Bacteroidales bacterium UBA1711 | reverse complement strand
GCACGAAGGGGATTACTGCTTCTCCGAAGCCGGGACGCTCTTGTCTTTCGTCTGAAACCGGGTGCAAAGGTACTACTTTTTTCTTATATAGCGACTATTTTTTTTGAAGGGAGGGAATATGTGAGAAAATTGTTGTATCTTTGCAGTCTCAAAATCAACACAAAATGGGAGAAAAAAATTCCGATAAAGTATTCATTTTTGCGGGTCGTGCAACGCAGGACTTGGCTCGCAGAGTAGCCGATATTTACGGAATCGGCCTCGGAAATTCAACGGTTTTCCAGTATGCAGATGGCGAATTTCAGCCGTCGTACGAGGAGACTATTCGCGGCGGCATCGTGTTCATCATCCAATCGACGACGCCTCCGACGGACAACCTCTTCGAGCTGCTCATGATGATTGATGCCGCCAAGCGCGCTTCGGCAAAGAAAATCATCGCCGTGATTCCTTATTACGGTTTCGCCCGTCAGGACCGCAAGGACAAGCCTCATGTCCCCATCGCTTCCAAGCTCATAGCCGACATGATTAGCGCCGCGGGTGTGGATCGCGTCATCTGCATGGACCTGCACGCCGACCAAATACAGGGCTTCTTCAACCTGCCGGTTGACCACCTCTACGGATCGTCGCTCTTCATGCCCTACATCCGCGAGAAATTCGAGGCTGAGGACGTGATGTTTGCCAGCCCCGACATGGGCGGCAGCAAGCGTGCCGGGATGTATGCGAAGACGCTGAACAACAGTTTCGTCATCTGCTACAAGCACCGCAACAAGCCCAACGAGATTGGCGAAATGCGCCTTATCGGCGATGTGCAGGGCAAGCACGTCATCCTCTTGGACGACATCATCGACACGGGTTCCACCATCTGCAAGGCAGCCGGAATCATCAAGGAGTCCGGCGCGGCGAGCGTGCGCGCCATGATTACCCATCCCGTGCTGAGCGGCAACGCCATCGAGAAGGTTGAGGCAAGCGTCCTCGAGGAACTTGTCACCACCGACACCATCCCCCTGAAGCGTCAGAGCGACAAGATTCGCGTGCTCTCCTGCGACTGGCTCCTCGCCGAAGCCATCCGCCGCGTGGTGAACTACGAGTCTCTCGACAACCTCTACGAAAGCACCATCCACCACAAGGGCGTTATCGTCCGTATGTAGCAGTAGGATTTCAAAACACAGACTATTATTAACCCGGCCGAGAGGCCATAA
>DCJB01000078.1:6408-10164 GCA_002317325.1 Bacteroidales bacterium UBA1711 | reverse complement strand
GCCATGCTGAAGGACATCGACTTCCACCCTGTGACCGAGATTGTCTATCACTGCGACTTCTATGAGCTCAGCGACGACAAGGAAATCGTCATGTCCATCCCCGTCCACACCGCCGGCACCTCCTGCGGCGTGATGAAGGGCGGCAAGCTGGCCTATAAGCAAAAGAGACTCAACGTGAAGGCTCTTCCCGCCAATATGCCCAGCGAGATTCTTATCGACATCACCAACCTCGACATCAACCAGCGCTGCAAGGTGCAGGACATTCCCGCCGAGAATTTCTGCATACTGAACCCCAAGAGCAGCGAGGTGATTGTGGTCAACAGCACCCGCGCCGTTGCCGCCACCGAGGAAACCGAGTCTGCCGAATAGTCAGCCAATCTCCGAAGAAAGAGCCGCAACGCATATCCTTGCGGCTCTTTTTTTTCATCCGAACGGCGCCGACGCCATGCTTGCCGACAGGCAGCAGCCTCACGCCGCCGGCTTAAAGCAACCCAACACCGCACAGAATGCACAAAGCAGGCTTTGTCAACATCATAGGAAACCCCAACGTGGGCAAATCCACCCTCATGAACGCCCTTGTGGGCGAGCGTTTGAGCATTATCACCTCCAAGGCTCAAACCACGCGCCACCGCATAATGGGCATCGTCAACGGCGAGGATTTCCAAATAGTCTATACCGACACCCCGGGCATTGTCAACCCCCACTACAAGCTCCACGAACAGATGATGGGATTTGTGCACAGTGCTTTGGAGGATGCCGACCTCTTCCTCCTCGTGACCGAGATAGGCGAGACGTTCAAGAACCAGCAGGTGCTGTCGAAAATCCTCTGCAGCAAGGTCCCAGTCATCTTGGTCATCAACAAGATAGACCTTTCCAACCAGGAGGTCGTCAGCGAGAAGATTGCCTATTGGCAGGAGCAGATACCCCGGGCCACGGTGGTGCCCTGCTCGGCCACAGAGCGGTTCAACGTTCAGACCATCTTCGACCACATAATAGACAACCTGCCCGAAAATCCGCCCTACTTCCCCAAGGACGAACTCACAGACCGCTCCATGCGCTTTTTCGTCAGCGAGATAATCCGCGAGAAGCTGCTGCTCTACTACCAGAAGGAGATACCCTACAGCTGCGAGGTGTCGGTGGAGAGCTACGAAGAGAAGGACGGCGTTGACAACATCGGGGCAGTAATCTTTGTGGAGCGAGACTCGCAGAAGGCCATACTGATAGGCCACCAAGGCAAGAGTATCAAGAAAGTTGGCGTAGAGTCGCGCAAAGACATTGAAGAGTTCACCGGCAAGCGGTGTTTTCTCAACCTCTATGTGAAGGTGATGAAAGACTGGCGCAACAGCGACCGCGCCCTCCGCCAGTTCGGCTACGAGACTGACTGACCCTCCCCGCACCCACCGCCGCCGGAGGCGGCCTCCACCAAGCCCTCTCCCACGGCGGGAGCGGGCCTGTTTTTTGTGTATCGCACCTCGCACACGAGGCCGTCGGCGGCCATGGCGGTGCAGGGGAAGAGCGCGGAGGCTTCTTCGAGCAGCGGGGCGGGGTCTCGGTAGCGGGCGCTGATGTGGGTGAGCAGCAGTTCGCCGGCGGCGGCCTTTGCGGCAAGGGTGGCGGCAAGGGGCGCCGTGAGGTGTTTTTTTTCGGCCGCGATGGGGGCGAAAGCCTGTCCGAAGGTGCACTCCAAGCACAGCAGGTCAACCCCCTCAATAAAGGGCAGAAAAGCCTCGGTGTAGCCCGTATCGGAGCAGTAGGCATAGCGGCGGGCGGGGTTGGTGCCGCGGGACACCTCTTCGATGAGGTATCCGTAGGCAGGCACCGAGTGGTCGAGCGCGAAGGCGCTCACGCGGCAGCGGTCGTTCTCCAGCAGGGGCAGACACCCCTCGGAGTGGACGAGTTCGTGATAGCGGATTTCGAATCCGATGTGGCTGCCCGAGACTTCGAGCAGCAGGTTCATGGCCCGGGCGATGCCGGCGGGGGCGAAGATGTCCACGGGGTCTTTGCGTCCGCACAGGTGCTGGCTGCTGATGAGGCCGGGCAGGCCGAAGAAATGGTCGCCGTGGAGGTGGGTGATGAAGATGTGGTTGATGGACTGCAGCCGCTGGCGGAACACCCGCAGCTGGGTTTGTGTGTTCTCGCCGCAGTCGAGCAGGAGACGGAAGCCGTTGACATTCACCACCTGCGCGCTGCAGTGGCGGGTGGTGGTGGGCAGTGCGGCACCCGAGCCGAGGATGGTGGTGTAGAAATTCACAACGTAGGCGGAAGGGGGCAGGGGTTAGTTCTCGTAATAGATGAGGGCGCCGGTGGCGGGGTCGAAGAGCGCCTTGAAGTGTTTGTGGGGCAAGTCCATGACGGGGCCGAACTGGGCGATGGGTATGTCGGCCTGATAGTCGAAGAGTTCGCACGCGATGGAGATCTGGGCCATGGAGGGGACACGGTATTTGAAGTTGCGGTTGAAACTGGACAGGCGGGAGTTGCGTCCCTCGGTATGGCGGCGGCGGCTGAACTTGCGCACCCGCTGCAGCGACTGGTCGGGAATGAGCGTGCAGACCACGGGGAGGGCGCCCACGTCGTCGCTCTCGCAGATGCCCTCGCTGCGGGAGAAATAGAAGAGCACCAACTGCTGCAGGGTGTCGTTGTTTTTGCTGATGGGTGCGGGCGTGAGGAAGAAGTGGACCGTCTCGGTGACGGGTTTGCCGACGAACTGGGCCATGAGGGCGGCCTGTTTTTCTTCGATTTGCTGCAGCATCTGCCGCTTGCCTTCGAGCGTGTAGCGGTCCGACACGGCAATATCGGCGCGGGTGTCCTCGAGTTCGGCAAACTCTTCGGCGGCGGCCTGGGCGCGCTGTTTGAGCGACCGCGGGGCCTTGCGGGTAGAGGTGAGCGAGGGACGGCCGGGCTGGTCGCCGCGCACATAGAAGGTGTCGGTGCGGTCGTAGAGGTTGTAGCGGGGCTGGAGCTGGTCGGCCGCAGCGTTGTGCAGCACAAGTTTGGCGTCGGTCTCCTCGGCGCGGCTGAGGCTTTGGGCGGGGCCTATCTCGTTGGAGACCTCGGAAGGGGTCATGCCCACAGACCGCAGCAGGTGTCGGCTATCGACCTGCACCGATGTGCCGCGGGGGGTGATGAGGTAGTAGTTGTTGGGGTCGGCGCTCACGTTATAAGTCACCTGCACGTTCTGAATGTAGTAGGGCTGTTCGGGGTCGAAGTTGTCCAAGGCCAGCATTTCGGCGGCATACTCGCTGTAGATGGCGTTGGTGAGGTCGTGGTAGCGGTAGGTCAAATCGACGCACAGCGTGGTGCTGGGCAAGGCGTAGAAAATGCCGCCGTCGGCCACGCGGCCGCCTTTGTTGGTGACGGAGGTTACGGAGTAGGTGCGGCACCCCGAGAGGAGGACTGTTGCCGCAAACAGGAGCGGCCAGAGGATATGTTTCATAGTTGTGCAGATTTTCGATGGTTGGCGACGGGGCAGTCCTCACGGGGAGGGTGCGGGGAGGATCGGCGTCCCCCGATGGCCAAGAGGCCGACGAAGGTGAGCAGACCGTTGACGAGGAGAATCTCGAAACCGAAGCGGTAGCCCGTCCACACGGGCATATAGAGTTTGAGCAGATAGCTTGCCACCGGCGCCGCCACGGCCACCACCGGCACCCAGCGGTCGCTGGCCCGCCGGCGGGTGAACAGGCCGAAGGCGAAGAGCCCCAAGAGCGGGCCGTAGGTGAAACCCGCCACGTCGAAGAGGGTGTCGATGAGCGACTGGTT
>DCJB01000078.1:0-6288 GCA_002317325.1 Bacteroidales bacterium UBA1711 | reverse complement strand
GGAGGAGGGGGCTGCCTCGTCACGTCCGAAGTTCAGGAAGTTGTAGCAGAAGGCGGTGGTGAGGGCCGTGAGGGTGCCGTCGGCGCTCGAATAGCCCGCCGCCACCATGCCGAGGACGAACACCACCGCCGTGAAGGTGCCAAGATGGAAAGCCACGGCCGGGAACACCTTGTCGCCCACCACGACGCCCGACTCGTTGAGCGGCAGGGGAAAGCCGGTCTCGGCGGCGTAGGAGAACAGCGCCGCCCCGAGAAACAGGAACAGCACGTTCACCACCACCAGCAGCAGGCTCATCGTCAGCATATTCTTCTGTGCGTCGCGCAGCGTCTTGCAGGTCAGGTTCTTCTGCATCATATCCTGGTCCAGTCCCGTCATGGTGATGGTGATGAACACGCCGCTCAGTATCTGCTTCCAGTAGTATTTGGGGGCTGCGGGGTCGGTCTCGAAGACCCGTGTGAGTCCGCGGTCGGCCGAGCGGCCGATGAGCTGTGGCAGCGTGTCGCCCGTTTCGTGGAGCAGGGCCACGAGGGTGGCGACGGCGGCGGCCAGCAGGAAGGTGGTCTGCAGCGTGTCGGTCCACACCACTGTCTTTATCCCCCCGCGGAAGGTGTAGAGCAGGATGATGGCGATGAACACCGCGGCGGGCACCCAAAAAGGTATGCCCCACCCCCTGAACACAAACTCATACAGCACGAACACCACGAGATACATCCGCAGCGCCGAGCCCAAGAGTCTCGACAGCAGGAAGAACAGCGACCCCGTCTTTTCGGAAGCCGTGCCGAACCGCTGCCCGAGGTAGGAATAGATGGAGGTGAGGTTCAGCCGATAGTAGAGCGGCAGCAGGAGGAAGGCGATGACCGCATAGCCAATCAGATAGCCGAAAACCAACGGCAGGTAGGAGAACTGTCCCGCATAGACCCCGCCCGGCACCGACATGAAAGTCACGCCCGACAGGGAAGCTCCAATCATGCCGTAGGCCACCACCGGCCAGGGAGACCTCCGCTGGCCGCGGAAAAAGGTGTCGTTGCCGGCACCCCGCCGCGACGACAGCCACATCACCACGAACAGCAGCAGCGTATAGGCTGAGAAACAGACTAAAATTACAGTCTCCATCGAGCAGAGTCTGGTGGGTTTTTCAATTGCAAAGATACAATTTTTTTTCGCATTTCCGTTTTTTTTCGTAACTTTGAACTCTCAAAAATGTGTCACATCGCGGCTATATATCTCTGTAGCCCGTTAGTCCTAAATAAGATATGAAGATACAGCATCTTTTGATTGCGGCTCTTTTTCTGACCATGGCAGGCGGTGCTGCGGCCCAGAACAACGACAATCTCCGCGGCCGAATCAACGACCAGCCCCAGCAGGCCGTTCAGAAGCGCCCCAACGCCCCCACCAAAGTAAACCAGGCCATGCCCGACCGCCTGAGCGACGCCCTTCGCGACGGCCTGCACGGCGAGGTGCAGAACGTCCTTTCGGTCATGTATGAAGCCGACGCGCGCACGGGGGAAGTCTCGCACGGCGGTATCATGGAGCGCCTCAAAACGGTCTATAACCAAAAGGGGCAGCGCCGCAGCCAGTCCTACCTCTCCAACGAAGAAGACCTCATCTTCAAGACACGCTACAAGCACGACGGCTTCGGCCTCGTCACCCTCGAGCAGATTCTCGACCCCGAAGAAAACGTGATCGGCCGCACCTACTACATCTACGATGCCGAGCTCATCCTCACCGAGCAGTATGTCGAGGACGAGGAGCGGCAGATTGAGTACCGGGTGCTGTATAAATACGACGCACAGGGCCGCCTCTGCCAAATCAACCGCAACGACCATGAAAACAACATCTTCCGACGCGAGGTGTTTATCTATGGCGAGGGGGACAACATATTCAAGACCGTCGTATATGACGCCGCCGGCACCAAGGTGCAGGAGATACGCTACGAGTACGACGAGCACAACGAGCGCACCAGCGCCACCATGTACGACTACAACGACAACCCCGCCGACCCCGAGCTCACCATCACCCTCTATGAGTACCGCTACGACGAGCAGGGCAACTGGGTGACGCGCTATGAATACCTGCTCGAAGACACCAAGAAGGTGCCGCAGTATGTAGTGGAGCGCGACATCAAGTACTTCTAACCGCTCTGCCACAATAGGGGGGCGATGGTTCTCCGATGGTAGAGGCTCACGCCAAAGAGGGCCGCCGCAGCGCAGCTGCGGCGGCCCTCTTATTTCTGCCTCATTGCCGGGATCAGAACCTGTTGGAATGCGGCGACGGGGATTTTCCGATTGTCGGACGGGGGGGCAATCACCTATTCATCATGGGAGCGGGCGTCCGAAAAGTCATGTTTTCCCGGGGAGGCTACTTTTTGATGAGTTTGAGGTGCTGCACGCCTTGGGCAGTCTTTATCTTGGCCATGTAGGCGCCGTTGGGGAGATTAGAGAGGTTGAGGGTGGTGGTGTGGCGGAAGGCGGCTGCGGGACGGCCGGCCATGTCGAGGATTTCGACATCGGGGGCTTCTTCTTCGAGGCCGAGAATATGCACCTTGCCGGTGGTGGGGTTGGGATAGACAACGATATTGGCGGCAGCGGCTTCCTTCACGCCGAGGTTGCAATCCTCCACCAGTTTGTCGGCGAACTGACCCCAATAGCTGTCGGCCAGCCATGCGTTGAGACTTCCGCAAGGGATGATTATGCTGTCGAGGCGACCGATGTCGGCAAGCGGGCCATCGCCTGTGACGGCGGGGGGGACGGCCGACTTGAAACGCATACGATCGAGGTTGGCGTTGCGGAACACTCTTTCACCAATGGTGTCTGCCTGACCACGAAAGGTGACCCGCCTCAGATTGTTGGCGCAGGCGGCAAAGGCCAGGTCGTCCAACTTCTTGAGCGTCGGCGGCAGTTGGAGGTCGGCGGCAGCCATGGCCCAGAAAGAGGCATATCCGATTTCCTCCACTGCGTTGCCCCAGGCAACAGAGGACAGTCGAGGGCATGAGTTGAAAGCCTCTTTGGGGATAATCGTGAGCGAGTCGGGAATGACTACGGATGTCAGCCTTTCGCACCACGAGAAAGCCCCTTCGCCCATTGCCAACAGTGTCTGCGGCATGGTGATGCTGGTCAGGTTCTTGTTCTCGCCGAAGGCCAGGGCGCCAATCCTTCTCATGTGGGCAGGAAGGGTGAGCGTCACTATTGAGCAGCCGTTGAAGCAGTTGTCGCTCAGTTCGGTTACGCTGGCTGGGAAGTCGATGTTTCTCACCCAAGTATTGTTTTCAAAGCCGCCTATGACTTTCACGTTGGGTCTCAGCGTCACGGTGGCATCCGATTTGTGGCAAGAAATCAGCGTGTCGTAGTTTGCGCTGTAGAGCAACAGGCCGTCCATCACATAGCGGGTGTTTTCGGAGGCTATGCTGAGGTTGGTGAGTTGCGGACAGTAAGAAAAGGGGCAGTTGCCGATGCGGGTCACCGAGGCAGGAATAACCACGTTGTTGATGTGGGCACAGATGTTGAAGGCAAAGTCGCCGATGCTGATGAGTCCTTGCGGGAGCGACACTGCGGTGACATTCTGACAGAAGCCGAATGCCATGTTGGCGAGGTGGCGCACATGAGAGGGAACGCTTACAGTGCCTGATACACCATCGGGCACCGCGCAGAGAGTGAGGCTGTCCTTGGAGTAGAGCCATCCTCCGATGGAGCGGAAATAGGGGTTGGCCGTATCCACAGTGATGCTGGCCAGATTCCGAGCCCAGAAGGCGGCATTGCCGTACTCCTCGAAATGTGCCGGGAGGTGCAGCGACGAGATGCGGGAGTAGAGGAAGGCGTGGTCGCCGAGGGTACGCAGAGAGTCGGGCAACTGCAGCGAGGTGAAATTGCAGTTGTAGAAGCAATACGACCCGATGCTTCTTACCGTGGCCGGAAGGCTGAGGTTGGTGACCCCCGTGCAACCCTCGAAGGCAGACTCGCCGACCGCAGTCACGGTATAGGTGATGTCGTCGTTCTCCACCGTCTCGGGAATGACAATGGAGCCGCTGTAGGCGCTGCTCAACAGGATATAGTAGGGCTGCACCTCGACGGTCTGCCCCGATGTGACACCGTACACGATGCCGTTGGACACAAAAGTCTGTCCCATTGCCTGAACAGACAAAAGAATTAGAAAAAGAGCACAGATACGTTTCATTTTCATGATATTCGGTTTTTGTCAAAATCTACTGTCGCGAGGGTTATTGCGGTTGCTGTGGTGCTGTGTAAAGCTGAATTCAAGTTACAAATGCAACTTTTTTGATTACATTTAGGTTTTTTCGACTTTTGGATATACTTTCCTCGAATTGATTGCGTTTAAGCAAACGCATTTGTAGCATCGTTTCAACGGAGAAGACGCTGATTCTGCGTTCAGACCAAGACACAGCCAATAAATCATTGTTTAATAGTATGGAATCCATGGGCATAGCATAATTGCCCTTTGGAGCAGCCCATACTTCAACGGAATTGTGACCGAGAAAATCAATCATTTCTTGAGGCGGAACTTCAAGATTGAAATCGTGTCGAAGTGTAAGCCATGCAGAATCCGTTGTCGCTTCAAGTATGGTTACACTGACAAAGACGGTGTCGTTTATTTTGTAATCCTTAATATAGGAAACGTCAAGGCCATCAACATTTTCATAGCGGGTGTATAGGTCGCTGACCTCCTTGGAGGGGAAGATATATTTCCATTGTAAGACGACGCAGAAAGCAATGGCCTCAACTATGGCCAGGATGAATATGACCTGCCAAAAGCGTTTCTTGTTGAATGGACGTTTCATAGCTGCTGGATTATTTCGCCCACAGTATCGCAAATCGCAGTGGCGGTTTTCTCGGTGGTGGTGGTGACGTTGACATAGTCGCGTGTGGCGGCAAAGGTCTTGTCGGCATTCAGGGCGATGAGCAGGAAGAGGCATGCCGCGATTGTGTAGGACGGGAGGCGGAGGGGGAAGAATTCCAGCCGACGGAAGTCTTTGTCGGAAACGGGATTGTAGCCACTGCGGAGAACGAATCCCAGCCACCAGCGACGGCGGCGTGAGAGACGGCTCAGTCGGTCGGCATAGCGGGCCATACGGTAGGGACGGCGGCGAAGGCGGTGTGTCTGCCACATAAGCCACAGGCTACGGGCGGCACGCAAGGCAACCCAAGCATCGGCGACGGCAAGGATGAGGACAGCGAGGTTGAGGGGCGAGAGTCCAGCAGGAGCGGTATGCCACAGGAGGCTTGCCGCCAAGGCGAGGATGAGGAGGCAGATGGTGAGCAGATAGCGGTCGGCCTGACGGCGGAGCTGGAACTGCGAAAGACGATTGCTTTCAACCACCGCATGGATTTGCCTTGAGGTGAACGGCGGTATTTGCGAGGCGACATCATCAATTAGTTTCTGCGCAGAACGCAGCCGATGGATGTCGCCGTCCGTGACAAGCCGGTCGTGTCCTCTTTCCTCATGCAGGAAACAGCCCAACGATTTTTCTTCTTTTTTCATTGATAATCGGTATTTGTCCCTCCTTCAAATAAATGGTGATGGGGTGAAAAAGAGGCTGGTTGGTTATTGTTTGTGGATTAAGGTTTTCAATTTGTACAGTAGTCGCGACATTCTTTTGCGCGCGTTGCTTTCGGTGATGCCCTCGGTGCGTGCGATGGTGCTGTAGGAGTCGTCGCTCAAGTAGTGGTTGAGGAGGTTGCATTCGCTGTGGTTGAGTTGTGCCGTGAGTTCGTCGAGCAGGCTCCAGCCGTCGCGGGATTGGCCCCACATGGCTTCCGACTGCGGTTGGCTGTCGGTGAGGTGCTCCAGGGTGTAAAGGTCGCAGACGGACTGGAACTCTCGGTTACTGGGGTTGCGGAGGTAGTCTATGACGGCGTGGTACGAGATTTGGTATATCCAGATTGACTCGGCGCTGTCGCCACGGAAACGGCTGAGGCCATAACGGCTGAACTCCGCCCATATCGCCACGGCGCACTCTTGCCGCAGTTCATCGAAATAGAACGTATTGCCACCACAGTACCTAAGACAGACACTGTTTATGGTATGGTTGTTGCGGTTCAGCAGGTCACCGAATTCTATTTCTTGTTGCTGCACGGGCATCGAAATATCAGTTCCACCTATCTATCATCATGTATTCATTTGGTTTCTAAAGGAATTATTTGGTATTGCTTCATCCATACCATTCGCGACTATTTGGATTTGTTTTCGTTTGTTGCCATATTAGACGCAAAAAAATTTGAATTGTGTGACAAGGGGGGGGGAATAATTAAGAATTTAGAATTAAGAATTAATTGA
>DCJB01000053.1 GCA_002317325.1 Bacteroidales bacterium UBA1711 | reverse complement strand
AATAATTCTAAATTCTTAATTCTAAATTCTTAATTCCCCCGCCCTTTCCCCCCCGCGCCAGCAATAATTCTAAATTCTTAATTCTAAATTCTTAATTCCCCCGCCCCTTCCCCCCCCGCACCAGCAATAATTCTTAATTCTAAATTCTTAATTCTTAATTCTTAATTTGCCCCCTTCGGGGGCAAAAAAAAAGTCCCCTCCTTGCGAAGGGGACTTTAATCTAAAACCTAAAACAAATTACTTTTTCGAATATTTCTTGTACTTATTCATGAACTTATCGACGCGTCCAGCGGTATCGACGAGCTTCAGCTTGCCAGTGAAGAAGGGGTGCGATGTGTTGGAAATTTCCAACTTGACCACGGGATACTCGTTGCCGTCGGTGTAGGTGACAGTCTCCTTGGTGGCAGCGCAGCTCTTGGTGAGAATCATGTTGTCGTTGGACATATCCTTGAAGACGACGAGTCTGTAATTCTGGGGATGGATTCCTTTTTTCATGTTTTATGCGTCTTTTTGCCGTTTTAAGCGGTGGCTCTTAAACGATTGTTATTATTTGTTTTTGTTTGAGTTATCCTGTGGGCTTCCGGCTTTTTGGCTGCCGAATTGCGAGTGCAAAGATACGACTTTTTTCTGAATCGCCAAAACTTTTTTTTCTCCGGGCTAATTTCTCTCTCCCGGTCCTGCCCGCCCGGCGGGATAATGGGTCAGAAGTGAAGGCGCAGGGCGGCGGTGCCGCCGATGTCGGTGGGCTTCGTGCCGTCGGGCACAAGGCTGCGGTGCTCTATGTTGAAGTTGAGGTCGAGGTTCAGGTGCTTGCCCAAGACCGTGGAGATGGTCGTGGTGCTGGTGATGATGTAGTCTTCTTTCACGCTGGCCAGCCCCTTCAGGTTCATGAGAGAGGGCTGGTAGAATGTCGTGTGCTTGATGCTTACAGCGTTGCTGATTTTCTCCTTTATTTTGACGCGGAGCGACAGACGGCTCACCTGCGGCTTGAATCGGTCGTCCAAACGGTCTTTGGCAAAGTACTCCACATAGTCCAGCACGTAGGCTGCGCTCACCGAGTAGTCGCACCGCTTGTTGAAGTAGATGCGGTACTTCAGGCCCAAAAGGGTGCTGAGTTTGTATTCGTAGCCCTTGAATTTGTTGTTCAGGTAGGAGGCCGAGACGAAGGGCGACCAGCGGCTGTACTGGAATACGTCGAACTTCACATTCCCCGTCAGCCCCATGTCATATTTGGTGTGGTCTTTTTCGCCATAGACGATGGCGTAGTTGGCGTCGAAGGCCAGCACGCTGTCGTTGCGTTCGATTCCGCCGGTGTTGTTGAGGGTGATGGAGTTGACGTTGCCCGACTTCAACTCGCCGCCGAAGCCGAGGTTGTAGTGCCATTTTCTTGCCTCGCCCTGTGCGGAGGCGCTCAGTACCGACAGGGTGGCGATTGCAATAAGGAATAGTTTGCGCATAATGTTGTGTGTTTAGGATTCATGAAATGATGGGTTGCGGCGCGCCGGAAGCCGTCAGCCCCCGCCATGCGAAACAGCCTCATTTGTCAGATTGCTGTCCGCTGTCCGCTTTCTTGCTCTTGCGGCCGCCCTTGCTGGACCTGCCTTTCTTGCCGCCCTCTCTCGTCGCCTCGGCCTTGGGCGAGGCTTTCTTCTTCGCCTTGCCCTCCTTCTTCGCCTTGCCTTCTCGGCGCGAGGCTTTGGGCGACTCCTTGTGCGAGTCTCTCTTCCCGCGCGTGTCTCGCTCCCGCGGGCTGCGTCCGCCCCGCTCTTCCTCGGGTTCGACCAGCTCGAAGTCGATGAGCTTCTTGACCATATTCACCTCCTTGACTCGGATGGTGACGGGGTCGCCAAGTTTGTAGCATCTGCCGTGCCGGCGTCCGATTACCTGGTAGTTGTCTTCGTCCAGCATATAGTAGTCGCCCCGCAGGCTGCCGATGGGTATCATGCCCTCGCACTTGCTCTCTTCCACTTCGGCATAGATGCCCCACTTGCTCACCCCCGAAATGTTGGCCGTGAAGGTCTGCCCTAAGCGGTCGCTCAAATATTCGGCCTGCTTGTACTTGACGCTGGCGCGCTCTGCGTCGGCGGCCTGTTTCTCCATGGCCGAGCAGTGCTTGCAGTATTCCTCATACTCGTCGGCCCCTACGCTGGCTCCCCCTTCCAAGTAGCGCTCCAGCAGGCGGTGGACCATCAGGTCGGGGTAGCGGCGGATGGGGGAGGTGAAGTGGGTGTAATAGGAGAACCCCAGCCCGTAGTGGCCTATGTTGTGGGTGCTGTATATGGCCTTGGACATAGTGCGGATGGCTATGTTGTCTATCATGTACTCTTCGCCCCGGCCGGCAATGGACTCAAAGAGGCTGTTGTAGCTGTGCGCGAGGCTTTGGCGGCTGTTGGTCCGTATCTCATAGCCCAGTTTTGCCACAAACTCCACAAAGGTGCCGAGTTTCTCGGGATTGGGCTCGTCGTGCACTCGATACACGAAGGTCTTCGCGCGGTCGCTCTTGCCCCCGCGGGATTTGCCCACCTTCTCGGCCACGCACTTGTTGGCCAATAGCATGAACTCCTCGATGAGCCAGTTGGCCTCTTTGGCCTCTTTCACATACACGCCCACGGGCTTGGCGTTCTCGTCAAGGACGAACTTCACCTCTTGGCTCTCAAAGTTGATGGCGCCGTCGTCATAACGCCGCCGCCGCAGTAGGGTGGCTGTCTGGTGGAGCGAGAGAATGGCCTCGTCGGTCTTGCGGTCGAAGGGGCGCCCTTCGGGAATGCTGCCCCGGTCTATGAGCTGCTGCGCCTCTTCGTAACTGTAGCGCGAGTCGCTGTTGATTACGCTCTTGCCAAACCAGGTCTTGATTACCTGCGCCTGCGCGTCCATCTCCATCACCACGCTGAAGCAGAGCTTGTCCTCGTGGGGGCGCAGCGAACACACTCCGTTGCACAGGCGCTCCGGGAGCATGGGTATGGTGCGGTCAACCAAATAGACGCTGGTGCCCCGCTCGTAGGCCTCGCGGTCAAGGGCGGTGCCTTGCTTCACATAGTGCGACACATCGGCTATGTGGACGCCCACTTCTATGTTCCCGTTGCGCATTTTGCGGTAGGAGAGGGCGTCGTCGAAGTCTTTCGCGTCGGAGGGGTCGATGGTGAAGGTGGCGGTTTTGCGGAAGTCTTTGCGCCCTTCGAGGTCTTTCTCCGTCGGAGCGGCTATCTGCTCCGCCTCCCGTTCCACCTCGGCAGGAAAGTCCAAGGGGAAGTTGTATTCGGCCAAGATGGACAGCATTTCCACGTTGTTGTTGCCCGGGCGCCCGAGGCGCTTGACGACACGCCCCACGGGGTTGTTCATCCGCTCGGGCCAGTCGGTCATCTCTACCAAGGCTTTCTCTCCATCTTGGGCTCCGTTCAGGTCGTTGAGGGGTATGAAGATGTCAACCACCATGTTGCGACTGTCGCTCACCAAGAAGGCGAACCGCTCCTGATGCTGTATGACTCCCACAAACTTGGTGCGGGCGCGCTGCAGCACCTCCACCACCTGCCCCTCGGGCTTGTGCATCTTCCGCTGGGGGAACATGAGCACTTTCACCGTGTCGCCGTGGAGGGCGTGGCGCGTGTTGTTGGGCGAAATCTGCACGTCCTCGCGCCCCTCTTCCTGCGGTATGACGTATGCCTTGCCGCTCGACTTCATGTCCATGGTGCCTATCATGTAGTTCTCGGGCATCAGGTCGTCGTTTATGCTCTTGGGGTTGATTCTGTATTTCCCTTTGGTGTGCTTGTCTTCTACCAGGGCCTTGGTCTCGGCCAATTCACGAAGGGTGGCTATCACGAGTTGCCGGCTCCCCTTGTCGCTGGCCCCTATGCGCGACGACACCTGCTTGTGGTTGAATGCGTCAAAGGGGTTTGCGGCAAATAGTTTGAGTATCTGTTTCGCTATTATTTCGTTCATCGTTAGTTGTTGTGTTGTGTTGGTTGTGTGGGGCGGACGGGGGCTCTTGCGGCGGCGCCGTGAGGACGGGTGCCACTACTCTTCGGCTGCGGTCTTGGGCTCTTCGACAAATCCGCACCGCGTCATGAGGGCGTTGATGTTGGGGTCGCGGCCCATGAAGTTGCGGAACAGGACCGATGGGTGCTGCGAACCCCCTTTGCTGAGTATCTCGCGGCGGAAGGCCTCGGCAGTCGCCTTGTCAAAGATGCCGGCTTGTTTGAATTTGGAGAACACGTCGGCATCCAGCACCTCGGCCCATTTGTAGCCGTAGTACCCCGAGGCGTAGCCGCCGGCAAAGATGTGGGTGAAGGCGGTGCTGGTGCAGGTGCCCGCGGGCGGGGGCAGCAGGTCCATGGAGTGCTCGAGTTCAAAAGCCTCCATCTTGCCCTCGATGGGGCTGGTGATGCTGTGGTAGGCCATGTCTATCATGCCGAGGTTGAGCTGGCGCAGACAGAGCCAGCCGGCCAGATATTTCTCCGCCGCCTTGATTTTCTTGATGTAGTCGCCCGGAATGGTGTCGCCTGTCTGATAGTGCTTGGCAAAGGTGTTGAGGAATTGCGGCTCATAGCACCAGTTCTCCATCACCTGCGAGGGCAGCTCGACAAAGTCGCGCTTGACGTTGGTGCCGCTGGTGCTGGGGTAGGTGCAGTCGGTGAGCATTCCGTGCATGGCGTGGCCGAACTCGTGCATGAAGGTCTCCACTTCGTCAAAACTGAGGAGGGCGGGCTTGTCGCCTACGGGCTTGCTGAAGTTGCACACCACTTGTATCAGCGGCCGGATTTGGTTGCCCTCGATGTCGCTTTGGCCGCGGAACTCGGTCATCCAGGCGCCGCTGCGCTTGCTGGCCCTCGGGTGCATATCCAAGTAGAGTACGCCCATGAAGCGGCTGCCGTCATACACCTCGTATGCCGTCACGTCGGGGTGATAGACTTCGATGCCGGCCGCCGGCTTGAAGCTGAGGCCGTAGAGGCGGCCGTAGAGGTCGAAAATGCCCTGTCGCACCTTCTCCAACTGGAAGTAGGGACGGAGCTGCTCCTCGTCGAAGTCGTATTTCTGCTGCTTGAGTTTTTCGCTGTAGTAGGAGAAGTCCCAGCGCTGGAGCGGCATCTCGGCTCCCATCTTCTTGGCAAACTCGGTCACCGCGGCCAAGTCTTGCTTCGCAAAGGGGTAGGAGGCGTTCAGCAGCTGGGTGAAGAACTCCGAGAGCTGCTGGGGGGTCTCGCACATTCGGTCGCTGAGCACATACTGGCAGTAGGTCTCATATCCCAATAGCTGGGCCTGGCGGTGGCGCAGCGTGGTCATCTCTCTGATGATTTCGTTGTTGTCGTGGCTGTTGCCTCGGTTGCCCCGGCTGTTGTAGGCGGTCCAGATTTCTCTTCTCAGCTCCCGGTTGTCGGCGTAGGTCAGGAAGGGCCCGAATGAAGGATAGGCCAAGGTGAACACCCAGCCCTCCATCTTGCGCTCTCTGGCCTCCTCCCGGGCTGCGGCTTTCACGTTCTCGGGCAGGCCCGCAAGGTCGGCCTCTTTTGTGACGTGGAGAATGTACTCGTTGTTGTCGCCCAGCACGTTCTGGTTCATCTGCTGCGAGAGCTCCGAGAGACGCTCGCTGTTCTTGGCAAATTCTTTCTTGTCCCGGCCGGCGAGGTTCACGCCGTTCTGCACAAACCCTTTGTAGGTCTTCTCTAAGAGGGTGAGCTGTTCGGTCGTGAGGCCCAGTTCGTTCCGGCGTTCATAGAGGGCCTTCACCCGGGCAAAGAGCTTCTCGTTCATGCTCACGCTGTTCGAGAATCGTGTCAGTTCGGGCGACATCTGCAGCACTATCTGCTGCATCTCGGCGTTGGTGTTGCACTCGTTCAGGTTGAACAGCACGCCCGACACCCGCTCCAGCTTCTCGCTGGCCTTCTCCAAGGCCGCGATGGTGTTCTCAAAGGTGGGGGCTTCTTTTTGCGATACGATTTTTTTCACGTTGGCTTCGGCCTCTTTGATGGCTTCGCGCATCGCGGGTACGAAGTGCTCGTTGCTGATCTGGCTGAAGGGCGGAGTCTGATGGGGAGTTTTCCATTCCGCAAGAAGAGGATTGGCGCTCTGTCCGAAAGCGGGGAGTGCGGCGGCTGCAAGGGTCATAAGCAGGAGAGTTGTGAATTGTTTCTTCATTGTTATTTATGATTTATTAAGATTCTTTTGCGCGGCGGACGCAATATTTCGCTCCGCCTGTCGTTTCAGAAAATAACGTCAATGCGCCGTATTATTGTTTTTCCGCACTAAAAAATGTTCAATAAATAATAAAGAAAGGCTAAAAAATGAAGAAACTCTTATTGGTGATGAGCCTCGCCATGGTCTCTATGGTGTTCTCTTCCTGCTATAAGAAGCAGTACGAGGAAGCGCTCAAAGTTAACGATTCTATGAGCTCGGTTGTGGAGGCAAAGGATGTGGAACTCGATTCCATGTTCGCCACCCTCAACCAAATTGAGGAAAACCTCGCCAACATCAACGCCCGCTACAATACCGTCCAGCAGCTCCGTCGGGGCAACGCCGAGGGTCAGGCCGGTATCAAAGGTCAGATTAATGAGCAAATCAGCAGCATCGAAAGCATGATGGCTGCCAACAAACAGAAGATTGCCAGCCTCCAGTCCCGCCTCTCCAAGTCCAACAAGGAGACCGCCCGCCTGCAGGAACTCGTTAACCGTCAGGAGGAACGCATCGCCGCCCAGGAGGCTCAGATCGCCGAACTCCTCACCGAACTTGAGAACAACAAGGTCCTTATCAAAAAGCTCAACCAGGATGTCTCCGAACTCACCGCTTCCAACAAGGAGAAGGACCAGTTCATCCAGCAGCAGACTTCCGAGGCCAACCGCGCCTACTATGTGGTGGGCGTCTATGCCGACCTTCGCGACAAAGGCATTGTGGCTAAGTACGGCGGTCTTATCGGTATCGGCCGCACTCTTGCCACCAACCCCGATATGCTCATGGAACAGTTCACCGAAATCGACCGCACCAAGGTGACCACCATCCCCGTCAACCTGCGCAAGGCCCGCGTCGTCTCCAAACACGCCGCCAACTCCTACGAACTCGTGATGGACGAGAACGACAGCCGCATGGTTTCTTACCTCCGCATCCTCAACCCCACCAAGTTCTGGGAGCAGACCCGCTATCTCGTTATCTCCACCCGATAGCCTTTGTCCCCATAGACTTTTGCAGAGGCCGCCTCACCGCGGCCTCTTTTTTTGCCTCGCTGTTCCGCGCCATGGCGGCGGCCTTGTCCCAGTCCGCTGGTCTCCCGCATGCGAAAAAAAAAAGAACAGGGACCGCTTTCGCAGCCCCCGTCCTCTTCTAAAATGAAGAAAACATTCACTCGAATGAGGAAATGGCCTTTTTGATGATTTCCATGGCTTCGCGGAGCTGCTCCTCGGTGATGACCAGCGGGGGGGCGAAGCGGATGATGTGCTGGTGGGTGGGTTTGGCGAGAACACCCATGTCCCGCATCTTCAGGCACACGTCCCACGCCTCTTTCCCGTTGTGGGGCTTGATGATGATGGCGTTGAGGAGGCCTTTGCCGCGGACTTTCTCAATCATGGGGCTGTCGAAGTTGCTCATCTCTTCGCGGAAAATCTTGCCGAGGCGGTCGGCATTCTCCATCAGGTGCTCCTCTTTGATGACTTGCAGGGCCGCAATGGAGACTTTGGCTGCAATGGGGTTGCCGCCGAAGGTGGAACCGTGTTCGCCGGGCTTGATGTTGAGCATGATTTCGTCATCGGCCAACACTGCCGACACGGGCACCACGCCGCCGCCCAAGGCTTTGCCGAGGATGAGTATGTCCGGGCGGACTCCTTCGTGGTCGCAGGCCAGCATTTTGCCCGTGCGGGCAATACCGCACTGCACCTCGTCGGCCATGAACAGCACGTTGTGCTTTTTGCAGATGTCATAGCACTTCTTCAGGTAGCCCTCGTCGGGCACATATACGCCCGCCTCGCCCTGGATGGGTTCTAACAGGAAGCCGGCTATCTTCTCGCCGTGCTCGGACAACACTTTCTCCAAAGCGGCGGGGTCGTTGTAGGGTATGCGTATGAAGCCGGGAGTCATCGGGCCGTAGTTGGCGTAGCTCTCGGGGTCGTTGCTCATGGTGATGATGGTGATGGTGCGTCCGTGGAAGTTGCCCTCGCAGCAGACTATCATCACCTCGTCGTTCTTGATGCCTTTTTTCACCACACCCCAGCGGCGGGCCAGCTTCAGGGCGGTTTCATCGGCCTCGGCGCCCGAGTTCATCGGGAGCACCTTCTCGTAGCCGAAGTATTCGGTGACATATTTTTCCCACTCTCCGAGGCAGTTGTTATAGAAAGCGCGGCTGCTCAGCGTCAGTTCGTGCGCCTGGTCGCAGAGCGCCTTCACAATCTTCGGATGGCAGTGGCCTTGGTTCACGGCGCTGTATGCCGAGAGGAAGTCAAAATAGCGTTTTCCCTCGCAGTCCCACACAAAGGCGCCTTCGCCTTTGGCCAGCACTACGGGCAGCGGATGATAGTTATGGGCGCCATATCTGGCTTCCATTTCCATAAATTCTTCGGATTTTGTCATAAAGCTGTATTGTTATTTGTGAGTTTGTCGAGGTTATTCTTTCTTTCGGAAGCGGGCAAGTGCCTGACATCTAACGCACCGGGCGGGCGCTGCGCACCCCTGTGGCCAACTGTTTAAACTTTTTGCAAATATACACACATTATTTCAAATAAATAAATTATTTTTGCAACAGGAATACTAATTATGAAGGATGGGCGAGAAAATACTGGAAATTGAGGACTTGCGGGTGGATTTTGCCCGCGGGGGCGAGGTGTTTTCTGCCGTGAAAGGCGTGAGTTTCTCTGTCGAAAGGGGCTCTGCGTTGGGCATCGTGGGCGAATCGGGAAGCGGAAAGTCTGTCTCTACACTCAGTCTGATGGGCCTGCTCCCCCCGCCTCCGCTGTGCCGCGTCAGCGGGTCTGTGACGCTCTTCTCCCCCCAAGGGAACGAGAGGTTCGCGCTCGAACAGGATTCGTGGCAGCGCGTCCTGAAGGAACGCCGCCTGCTTGGCCGCCATATCGCTATGATTTTCCAGGAGCCTATGACTTCGCTGAATCCCGTCCGGCGTTGCGGCGCCCAGGTGGCGGAGATGCTGATAGAGCACGAGGGCCTCGCTCCCAAGGAAGCCCGCTCCCGAGTCATCGCCCTCTTCGAGGAGGTGAGGCTCCCCCGCCCCGAGGCAATCTTCGACAGCTATCCCCACGAAATCAGCGGCGGGCAGAAGCAGCGGGTGATGATAGCCATGGCCATGGCTTGTCGCCCCGACTTGCTGATTGCCGACGAGCCTACTACGGCCTTGGACGTGACGGTGCAGAAGGAGATTCTCGAACTCATGCGCTCGCTCCAGAAAAAGCACAATATCGGGATTATCTTCATCACCCACGACCTTGCGGTCATCGCCCAGATTGCCGACCGGGTGGCGGTGATGTATCACGGCGAGATTGTGGAGCAGGGTGACGCTTCGGCTGTCCTCACCGCCCCCAGCCACCCCTACACGCAGGGGCTGCTTGCCTGCCGTCCTCCGATGGACAGCCGCCCCAAGGTCCTTCCCACTGTCCGCGACTTCCTGAATGGGGTGCAGCCTTCTGCCGCGCAGCGTCCGCTCTTTGTCCCTCGGGAAGGGGAGGAGCCGCTCCTCTCGGTCCGCAACCTCGAGGTGAGATACCGCTCCCCCCGCCGCCTGTTCGGCCGAAAGCAGAGCGACTTCGTGGCGGTGCAGGACCTCTCTTTCGATCTCTTCCGGGGCGAGACTGTCGGGCTGGTGGGCGAGTCGGGCTGCGGCAAAAGCACGTTGGGCAGGTCTTTGCTCGACCTTGTCCGCCGCAACGCCGGAACGGTGCGCTTCGGGGGTGTCAGCATCGACACCCTGGGCGGGAGGCAGCGGAAGCGGCTGCGTCAGAAGATTCAGATTGTCTTCCAAGACCCCTATTCCAGCCTCAACCCCCGCCAGACCATCGGCGAGGCGCTGCTCGAACCTCTCGCCTGCCACCGGCTTGGCGGCACGGCGGAGCAGCGGCGCATGAAGGTGCGGCAGCTGATGGAGCGGGTGGGGCTCGACCCGAACTGGGCGAACCGCTATCCGCACGAGTTCTCGGGCGGGCAGCGGCAGCGGGTGTGCATTGCTCGGGCACTGGTGCTCGACCCCGAACTGATAGTCTGCGATGAATGTGTCTCGGCTCTCGACGTGTCGGTCCAGGCGCAGGTGCTCAACCTGCTCAACGAACTCAAGGAGCAGTACGGCTTCTCCTGCCTCTTTATCACGCACGACCTCTCTGTGGTGAAATACTTCTCCGACAGAATACTGGTCATGCAGCAGGGACACATCGTGGAGTGCAGCCCCTCAGACCGCCTCTTCTCCAACCCCCGCCATCCCTATACCCGCCGGCTGCTCTCCTCGCTTCCGCGAATCTGAGCGGTGGGTGCCGGGTCGAGGCTAACGCCTCTTGCCCTGCTTCATCTTGGCTTCGATGGTCATCGTGGCGTGCGGAACGACCATGAGGCGCTCCTTGGGTATCAGCTTGCCCGTGACGCGGCAGATACCGTAGGTCTTGTTTTCGATACGGATGAGGGCGGCATCCAAGTCCTTGATGAACTTCTGCTGGCGGGCGGCAAGGCGCGAGTTCTCCTCTTTCGACAGCACGTTGCTCCCCTCTTCTAACGTCTTGAAGGTGGGGGCCGTGTCGTTCACGTCGTTCTCCGATCCGGCCACTGCGGCGTTCAGCAGCTCCAAATTCTGAATGGCTTCCTCTCTCTTTTTGAGGATGAGCTCTTTGAAGAACTGTAGCTCCTCATTCGAGTAGCAGGTCTTCTCTTGGGCGGGTTCTTTCTTTTCCATGGCGTATCACGTTTTTGAATCCAATCTGTTTATGTAGTCTTTTGAGCGTGCAAAAATACGAATAGTTTGGATTCTGCCGAAGAAAAGATATGAACAGACTGTTAACTGCTTTGCAGGTAGAGGTCTATCAGTCCGGCGGGAGCCTTGATGTGGATGGCTTTTTCGTCCCGGTCCACTTTCTGGATGACGGGGTCGATGACGGGAATGAGGATTTCCGTCTCCCCCTTCATGATTTGGAAGAGCGGCTGGGCGGGATACTCGATGATGCTCTGTATGGTGCCTATGTCGCCATACTCCTCGTCTATCACGCTGAATCCCGTCACTTCGTGGAAGTAGAACTGGTTGCCCGAGAGTTTGGGGAGCAGGTCTATCGGGAGGTAGATGTCGTGTCCCACCAACGAGAGCGCCTCTTCGGGCTTCATTTCTTCGATGGTGGCAACGGCTTTGTTCCCATTGAGGTTGTCTATCGAGAAGAAGATGGGGACCAATGCCCCTTTGACTTCTACCAAGGCGGAGTCGAGGTCGAGGTAGTCTTCGGGTGTATCGACATCAAGAAACATCACAACCTGCCCCTTGATTCCAAAGGGCTTGGTGATTCGGCCTAACTGGTAGCATTCCTTTTTGTCCATGCGTCGGGGGGGGGCTGTGCAAGCTACTTTGCGAGAATGGATGCGGTACGGGTTCCGATGGCTATTATGTGGAGAAGATTCACCCCGATGGCTACGTATTTGGGCACATCGGTGTCTCTCGTCGCGGTTTTCTTCTTCATGTCGTTCGGCTCCACATACACGATGTCGTTGCTTTGCAGATAGTAGTAGGGGGAGTCGAGGATGGACTTGTCGGTGAGGTTGAGCGAGACGGGGGTTGCGTTTCCCGAGTTCTCGCGCAGCACCAGTATGTTCTCCCGCTGCCCATAGATGGTGAGGTCGCCGCAGTAGGCCAGCGCCTCGAAGATGGTGAGCCGGTCGCCCGGGATGTGGATTTCTTGCGGTCGGACCACCTCGCCCAACACCGACACCCTGAAGTTCATCGAGTTGACTGTCACTTTTGCGTCGTTGATATAGCCCTCGTTGAGGAGCCGCTGCTCTATGTGCGCTGCTAAGCTGTCTTTGGTCATCCCCGTGGTGTTGATCTTTCCGAGGACGGGAAAGAGTATGCAGCCGTCTTGGTTGACGGTGTAGCCCGAGAGTCCGCTGCTGCTCCCTGTTTGCGTTCTCGCCGTCGCGCCCCGCCCTGTCACCGAGGCGGCGGATTTGATGGTCTCTTCGTTGAAGGGGATGGTGCTCTCTATGGTCTGCGATGAGACGTAGATATACAGCTGGTCGCCCGGGTGAATGGAGGACACATAGTTGTTGACGATGGCTTGCGCGCTGTCGCGCTGGGCGTCGCTGATATAGGCCAGTTCCGCCGTGGCGCACGAGCTGCACAGCAGCACCGCCGCCGCGGCCGCAAGGCCGAAGATGGCTTTGATTGAGAGTGTTTTCTTTTCCATGCTGGTGGGTTGTCTCTGTGGGTGAGGTGTGTTGTTGCGCGTCGGGAGGGTCAGTCGCGCTTGAAGATGTCGCGCGTATAGACTTTCTCCCTGATGTCGTCGAGGCAGGGGTCGTAGCGGTTGGCCACAACGGCGTGGCTCATTCGTTTGAACGCGTCGAGGTCGTTGACCACGAGGCTGCCGAAGAACGTGCTCCCGTCGTCTAACGTGGGCTCATAGATGACGACTTTGGCGCCCTTGGCTTTCACCCGCTTCATTATCCCCTGTATGCTGCTCTGCCTGAAGTTGTCGGAGTTGCTCTTCATCGTCAGCCGATACACTCCGATGACGCATTCTTTCTCCCGGTCTTGCGACCAGTTGTTGTTGTCGTTGTAGTAGGTGTAGTAGCCGGCGGTCTTCAGTACCTGGTCGGCGATGAAGTCTTTGCGGGTCTTGTTGCTCTCTACGATGGCGCGGATGAGCTCCTGCGGCACGTCGGCATAGTTGGCCAGCAGCTGCTTGGTGTCTTTGGGCAGGCAGTAGCCGCCGTATCCGAAGCTGGGGTTGTTGTAGTGGCTGCCGATGCGGGGGTCGAGGCACACGCCGTTGATAATCTCTTCGGTGTCCAGCCCTTTGAGCTCGGCGTAGGTGTCCAGTTCGTTGAAGAAGCTCACCCGCAGGGCGAGGTAGGTGTTGGCAAACAGCTTCACGGCCTCGGCCTCGGTGCTGCCCATTTCAAGGACTGGAATCTGTTCTTTGCCCCCCGGGCGGCCGCCTTGAGAGGCGGGCGAGTCGGGACTTGCGCCTATGGCCCCTTGCCGGATGAGCCGGGCAAACTCGGGCGCCTGTTCGCACAGGGTGGCGGAGCCGTGGTCGTAGCCCACGATGATTCGGCTGGGATAGAGGTTGTCGTACAGCGCCTTGCTCTCCCGCAGAAACTCGGGGGCAAACAGTATCTTTTCGCAGCCGTACTTCTTCCTCACCGCCTCGGTGAATCCTACGGGTATGGTGCTCTTTATCACCATCACCGCCTCGGGGTTCACTTTCATCACCTTCTGGATGACGTCTTCCACGGCCGACGTGTCAAAGAAGTTGCGGACGCTGTCGTAGTTGGTCGGCGCTGCTATGACTACGAAGTCCGCCTCGGCGTAGCCCTCCTCCCAGTCGGTGGTGGCACTGAGGGTGAGCGGCTTGCGGAGTATGAAGCTTTCGCTGCTGGTGCCGGGGGCGGCGCGCAGCGCCAAGTCTTCTCTGAAGAAACGCTCTATGTAGTCGTCCTGTATGGGCGAGCAGCGGCTGTTCACCATGTCCACACGCTCCTGCACGATGTCAACGGACACCACCTCGTTGTGCTGGGCGAGCAAAACGCCGATACTCAATCCCACATAGCCCGTGCCGGCGACAGTTATTCTCATTTTACGGTGACTGTAATAATGGTCTATGTTGCTTGTTTAGTTGCTCTTTTGGGGGTCGGAACGCAGCGGGCCCTATGCTTTCGCCCTCCGCTTTCCCGCACTTTTTCCCGCTGCAAAAATACGCTTTTTTTTTGGAAACGGGACATTCTGCCGCCATTTTTCTTTCATTTTCGATAGAGCTGTCCGCAAAATGGCCTGTTGTGCCCTCCGACTCTGCGACCATCCTCCGCACCACGGGGGTAGAGCTGTCCGCAAAATGGCCTGTTGTGCCCTCCGACTCTGCGACCATCCTCCGCAC
>DCJB01000043.1 GCA_002317325.1 Bacteroidales bacterium UBA1711 | reverse complement strand
GTTGAAAGACAGATTGAAAACTTTCGCAAAGGATTTCCCCACAGCGAGCTGATTGCGGCCGCCACCGTCGAGAACGGCGGAATACTGAGCCTCGGCGACCAGCAGATAGCCCATTACGCCGCCGGCTACAAACAGTCGTCGGCGGGGCTGAATATTCTGAAATTCGTGCCGGCCTCGGGCGCCGCCACCCGTATGTTCAAGGACCTCTACGCCTTCTCGTCCACCTACTTCGGCATCGACTACGCCATTGAGAAAGACTATCCCGAAGTGAAGAAGTTTATTGAGAAGATTCGCACCTTCGCATTTTTTGAAGACCTCAAGGCCTGCATGGAGCGGGCGGGAGCCGACTTTGGCGACTATATGGAGCGGGGCGACTTTGCCACTGTCATCAACTTCCTGCTCAAGGAACAGTATATGTCATACGGCTCCCTGCCCAAGGGACTGCTGAAGTTCCACCGCTACGGACGGGTGCAGCGTACCCCGTTGGAAGAGCACCTGGTGGAGGGCGCAGAATATGCCCGGCAGAGCGACGGGCAGGTGCGGCTGCACTTCACCGTGTCGCCCGAACACCGTCCGCTGTTCCAGAAAAAGATTGCCGAAGTGCGCCGCTACTATGAGGAAGCCTTCGGCGTGAAATACACCATCACCTTCTCCGAACAGCGGCACTACACCGACATCATAGCCGTGGATGAGCAGAACAGCCCCGTGCGCGACGAGTCGGGCCGCCTCGTGTTCCGCCCCGGCGGCCACGGCGCCCTCATCGAGAACCTCAACGAGCAGCGCGCCGACCTCATCTTTGTGAAGAACATCGACAACGTGGTGCCCGACTGGATGAAGCACACCACCATCATATACAAGAAGGTGCTGGCAGGGCTGCTGCTGGAACTGCAGCAGAAGGCTTTCGACTCGCTGAGGCAGATTGACCGCGGCGCCTCGGAGGCGGAACTGAAAGAGATAGCCGACTTCGCCGTCCGGCGACTCAACATCGAGCTGCCCGCCTCCTTCGGCCAGGCCTCTGCGGCCGAGCGGGGAAAGACGCTCCACTCGCTGCTGAACCGCCCCATGCGCATCTGCGGCATGGTGAAGAACCAAGGCGAACCCGGAGGCGGGCCGTTCTTCACACGCAACAGCCGCGGGGCGAAGAGCCTCCAGATAGTGGAGACGGCGCAAATCAACCGCAAAGAGCCCCAGCAGGAAGCCATCCTCGCCTCGGCCACCCACTTCAACCCCGTGGATTTGGTGTGCGCCACCAAGGGCTACAAGGGGAGGTACTTCGACCTGAAAGAGTTTGTTGACCCCGCCACGGGGTTCATCAGCAAGAAGACCAAAGGCGCCGTGGTGCTGAAGTCGCAGGAACTGCCGGGTCTGTGGAACGGGGCCATGGCCGACTGGATAACCCTCTTTGTGGAGGTTCCCCTCGCCACCTTCAACCCCGTGAAGACCGTGAACGACTTGCTCCGCCCCGAGCATTTGGAGTCATAGCCCGCACGCCAAAGACCCACATGAAGACAAGAAGTGCGGCCGATTGAACCAATCGGCCGCACGCTTTGTAATGGAAGGAGCTGCCAAGGCTGGAAGTCAGAATCGCCCATGGGCGCCGCCGCCGCCGAAGCTGCCGCCGCCAAATCCGCCGAAGCCGCCGCCGGAACCACGACCGAAGCCGCCGCTGCCGAAACCGCCGCCGAAACCGCCGAACGGGAATCCCCCGAAGAAGGTGGGTCCGCCCGTCGAACCCGAACTGTCGCCGAAGCCGCCCTTGCCGCCGGGGTGCTTCTTGCGGTAGATACGGTCAATCGCAAAGAGTATCAGCACCACCAAGGCTGCGATGCCGAGGGAAAGGAACAGCAGCTTTCGGTCGTCTTTCTTGTACTGCTCATAGCTGTACTCGCCCCGGCACACGGGTTCGATGACGTCCAACGCCTTGCAGATCGCCTGATAGTAGTCGCCGTTGCCAAGGGGCTCAATCATGTTGTCGTCGATGATATGCTTGCAGAAAGCGTCGGGCAGAGCCCCTTCGAGTCCATAGCCGGGAGCCAGCGCCACATCGCCCCAGTCCTCCTCCTCGGTCTTGGACTTGATGAGGATGACCACGCCGTTTTTCAAGTCCTTCTGCCCCACCCCCCACGTGGTGCCAATGCGGGTGGCGAGGTCCATTATCTCGTTGTCGTGGAGCGTGGGGGTGATGACGACGAGGATTTGGTTGGAGGTGCTGTTGTCGAACTTCACCAAACGGTTTTCCAACTCCTGCCGCTGTTCGTCGGAGAGGATTCCCGAGTAGTCGTTGACGAGGCGGTTGGTGGGTTCGGGACACCAAGGACGCTGCCCTGCCACCCACAGCGGCAGCAGCAGCAAAAGCGCGCAGAGAAGCCTCTTCATCAGAACTCGAAGTTGACATCAACCGGCTGGTCGCTGCCCTCGGGAGCGGTGAAGTAGCCCTTCTTCTCGAAACCGCTGATTCCGGCGATGATGTTGTTGGGGAAGCGGCGGAGCATCTTGTTGTAGGCGTTCACGGCATCGTTGAAGCGGCCCCGCTCGGTGGCGATGCGGTTCTCGGTGCCTTCGAGCTGGGTCTGCAAGTCGCGGAAGTTCTGCGTGGCCTTCAACTCGGGATAGCGCTCGATGATGACGTTCATGGAACGGGTGAGGGCGGCGCCGAGATTGTCCTGCGCCTTCTGGAACTTGGCCACATTCTCTTCGGAGAGGTTGTTGGCATCCACCTGCACCGACGTGGCCTTCGCACGGGCATTGACGACCTCGGTGAGCGTGCCCTTCTCGAAGTTGGCAGCCCCCTTGACCGTGGAGACCAGCTGCGGGATGAGGTCGGCACGGCGCTTATAGACATTCTCCACCTGGGCCCACGACTGCGAGACATTCTCCTCGGTGTTGACCAGCTTGTTGTAGATTCCAATGCCCCAAATGACGATGAGGGCGACTGCTGCCACAATGGCGATGATGACGATTGATTTCTTTTTCATGGAAGGATGAATTGTGAAAAGTGAATTGTGAATTGACTAATGACATTACTGCCGCCGGCATTCGGAGGCCTTCGTTTCGGCCCCTATTGCTTTTCTACTGTGTGGGTGGTGTAGGACTTGGTGTAGGCGCCCTGCTGCTTACGCTCCGCCTCGCTCTTTTCTACGGCGGCGCGCTTCTCCTCATGCCCACAGACCGAACAGCGGTAGAGGTCTTCATATTCGCAGACGTGATAGCGGACATTGTAGTCGGCGTAGGTGTCCACCCCCTGTTCCTCGGTGTGCATTTTCTTGTCGGTCTCCCAAGTGTTCTCTTCCCGCTTCCCGTCCTCAAAAGTGGTGGTCTTCGAGTGCTTGGTGGAGGTGCCGTACTGCCTGAAGTTCAAGATCTCACGGCCTATCCTGTCGGTGGAAGCCTCCCACACGTCGTGTTCCTTCACCAACTTGTGCTCGGCAGGCCTATGGGTGCCGAGGCTGCGGCATTGCGGACAACGGAAATGCGGTATGCTCGAGGCAAGAACTCCCTTGCCGAGCAACTTGAAGAAGAACCACAGCAGCACGGCTTCGATGGTGTAGAGCCATGCCGGAAGCCCGGGAAGCAGCACCACAAACCACAGCAGCACCCCTGCCACCGCCAGCACGGCCATCACGAGACGCACC
>DCJB01000071.1:7687-34761 GCA_002317325.1 Bacteroidales bacterium UBA1711 | reverse complement strand
CGCACCCCCGTCCTCCCTTCCTCCCCGCCCTTTCCGTCCTCCCTTCCTCCCTTCCTCCCTTCCCTCCTCCCCGGTCTCTCCGGTCTTTCTGGTCTCTCCGTTCACCCCGCCCCCCCCCAGTTGTTTCTTTCTCCGATATATCCGCCAATTTTGTTGCTATTCCCGAAAAAAGTCGTATCTTTGCACTATGAAAATCAACTCGAACTATAAGATTAGGAGTGTTGCAGGTGAGAGCCTTATCCTCCTGCAGGGGAAGAATGGCGGCGACCTGACGCGGGTCGTTTCCCTCAACCCCACCGCCTTGTCCCTTTGGAACAGCTTCTTGAACAAAGATTTCTCTGCCGAAGATGTCAAGCAGTTCCTCATGGAGAGTTTTTCGGTCTCCGAAGAAACCGCGCAGGCCGATGCTGAGAAATGGATAGCTCAGATGTCTGAGACGGGGTTGATTGTTGCGGAATAAGTGGCGGCCATGCAGGACTCCTTGACTCTGTTTGTTGCCGGCCACCGGTTGAAGGTCGATGGCTCCGAGGAAGTATCTCGGCTGCTTGTGACGCCGGGATTCCCTGTCTTTGTTGTTCCTGATGAGGATGTGGAGTGGCTTGTCGCTTTCAAGGACCAAATTCCGCGCCCCTCTCATTGGGAAGCACTCTATGCTTTCGATTTCGAGGAGCTGAATGTTCGCAGTGTCTTCGCGCGGGTCGGTCAAGACTATTATTATGCATTTGACTCGTTAGACGGCCGCCGTTCCTCCGTCCTTATGCGCTACGGCGGAGGCAACACGGTCGAATCCACGCATTGCTCGGAGCCGTTCCTATTGCGATTCCTGCTGTGGATGGCCTACGGTATGCTTGCTGCTCCCCAAAAGGCGCTGCTCATCCATTCTTCGGTCATCGTACATCAGGGCAGGGCCGTATTATTCCTCGGCGAGTCCGGAACCGGCAAAAGCACCCACACGAGGCTTTGGCTGGAGCATATCCCCGATTCGCACTTGCTGAACGATGATTCCCCGGTTCTTGCCGTGGAGGGTGGCATCCCCGTGGTCTATGGTTCCCCCTGGAGCGGCAAGACCCACTGCTATCACCAGCTGAGGTTTCCTCTTGCCGCCGCCGTGAGGCTCTCCCAAGCCCCATATAACAAGATTGACAAGCTGAATGTGCTTGGGGCATTCTCTTCGTTGCAGCCCTCTTGTTCACCTGCGTTGGCACAGGATTCGCACTTCTCGGACCTTATTGTTGACATTCTCTCCGATGTCGTCTCCTCCGTTCCAGTCTTCCACCTATCCTGCTTGCCCGACCGCGATGCCGCGCTCACCAGTCATGACGCGATTTTCGGCCCTCTTCTGTAGCGGCTGTTGGCGGCTTTCTCCTTTTCACCACCACATCACCATGCAGACCGAAGAGATTATTTTGCCCAACTCTATGCACAACTTCTTGTTGAAGGAGATGAGCGACCGGCTTCGCGACGGCCTGTCGGTGAAGATTGCCTTCGGCGGGAACAGTATGCTGCCTCTGATTGACGGTCATGGCGACAAAATTGTGCTCCGTCCGTTGGAAAGTGGGGAGCGGTGTGTCCCCGGCGAAGTGTATATTTTTATTCACCAAGGGCATTATGTGGTTCATCGACTCATGCGCTACGAAGGTGACGTGCTTCTTTTTCGGGGCGACAACTGTTTCTTTCACGAACGGGTGCCGAGGACCCAGGTCCTCGCCAAGCTCGTTCGGATTGAACATCCCGACGGCGCCGTCACCGAATGCGAGAGCGCCGAGTGGAGGAAGCGCAGCCGCCGGGTGGTCCGCTGTCGTAATTGGGTGAATCGTTCTCGGCATATCGGGAACATCCGTCGCCGAAAGATTTGCTCGGTTGTCTATTTTATCCTTCTGCTTCTGCTCATGTGGGCGCCCGTCGGTGGGCTGGGCATACCGCTCGACAACTTTGTGTTTGGTCTGCGCACAGACCATCTCCTCCACGCTTCGGTCTATCTGTTCTGTGCTTTTTTCCTCTTCGACTGGCTCCGCCGCCGTCCTTGGCCGATACTTCTGTTCACCTTGCTCGTAGGCAATGTCACCGAGTCGGTGCAGTACCTGCTGCCATACAGGGGATTCGATGTCAACGACCTTGCCGCCAACTTCCTCGGAGGGGCGCTGGGCTGGTCCGTTTTGATGTTGGCCTGGCGTATCGCGAGAAAGAAAAACAGGCAAAAGGGCTCCGATTCCGAATAATTTCGTATCTTTGCAGAATAAAAAAACATGGAAGATTTGAAAAATGTCTGATACGCTTGTAATTACCCCCACTTACAACGAGAAGGAGAATATTGAGAACATCATCCGCAAGGTCTTCTCGCTCTCGAAGGAATTTGATATGCTTATCGTCGAGGACAATTCGCCCGATGGAACCGCCGACATTGTGAAGCGGCTCATGCAGGAGTTTCCGACCCGTCTCTTCATCAAGGAACGCAAGGGCAAATTGGGTCTTGGAACGGCTTACCTCGATGGTTTCCGTTGGGGACTCCAGCACGGCTACGACTACATGATCGAAATGGATGCCGATTTCTCCCACAATCCCGACGACCTGCCCCGCCTGTATCAGGCCTGCTCCGACGGCAGGGGCGACGTTGTGGTGGGCTCCCGATACGTCGATGGCAAAATCAGCGTCGTCAACTGGCCGATGGGACGGCTGATGATGTCTTATTTCGCCTCTGTCTATGTCCGTTTTGTCACCCGGATGAAGGTGATGGACGCTACGGCGGGTTTCGTCTGCTACAGCCGCCGGGTGCTCGAGAAGATGAAGTTCGACAAGGTCAAGTTTGTCGGCTATGCTTTCCAGATCGAAATGAAGTACACGGCCACCCGCTTGGGATACCGCCTCTTCGAGGTGCCGATTATCTTCACCGACCGAGTCCTCGGAACATCTAAGATGAGCATGAAGATTTTCAAAGAAGCCTTCTTTGGCGTCTTCGACCTTCGTTTTCGCAAATGGAAAAAATACTGAATAGCATGAAGAAGAGCCTGCTCTTTATCGTGACGCTGACTCTGACGGTCAGCGTTTTTTCACAGGATAAGCTGCTTGGTTCAAAGCAGCTGATGACTTACAGCCTCTACCCTCATTCCGATATGCGCAGTGTCCAGTTTGCCGGCAAGGGCAACGAATTGGCATACGTGCAGGACACCTGCCTCTATCTTGGGAAGCCGGGCAATGTCAAGCCTGTTCTCTCCCTCTCGGCGCTCAACCGGGCCCTCGCCGGCTATGGACAGAACCCGACCCGGCTGAAGGGGTTCCCTTCGGTTACGTTTGTCAGCGAGAAGGAGTTCCGTTTCGTTGCCAACCGTCAGGTGTTTCACTACAATCTCGCCAAGCATTCGCTTGCCTTACGGTTCTGTATCCCTGAGGAGATTGACAACAGCGACATAGAATATGCGACGGGTCGCATGGCCTACAATAAGGGCAACAACCTCTACATAGTCAGCGGAAAGACTGTGGCTGTCGAAAGTCCCGACCTCGATGTTGTCTATGGGCAGTCTGTCCATCGCAATGAGTTCGGCATCAGCAAGGGAACTTTCTGGTCGCCGCAGGGCAACCGCTTGGCCTTCTATCGGATGGACCAGTCCATGGTGACGGATTACCCGTTGGTCAACACCACCTCTCGCATAGCCGTCGCCCAGCCCTTCAAGTATCCGATGGCCGGCATGAAGAGCCATGAGGTCACCGTCCAAATCTACGATGTCGCAAGGGATACGGTTCTCACCCTCGAGAGTCGGCGCGACGAGAGTGTCGCCGAGGCCGAGAATTATCTCACCAATCTCAGCTGGTCACCCGACGAGGAGTTCCTCTATATCGCCAAAATCAACCGCGAGCAGAATCATCTGTGGCTGGAGCGATACAGTGCCGAAGACGGGAGCCTCGATACCGTCCTGTTCGAGGAATCCAATCCCCGCTATGTGGAACCGTGCGACCCGCTCTGCTTTGTCCCCTCCCACGACGACCAGTTCTTGTGGTTCAGTATGCGCGATGGATACAAACACCTCTATCTCTACAACACCGACGGCCGATTGCTCCGTCAAGTCACTACGGGACAATACGAGGTTGAGAGCCTTGTCGGATTCGATGCCAAGGGCGAAAATGTCTTTGTCATGGCCAACAAGGAGAGCGCTGTGGGCTGCGCCGCCTATCGCGTCAACTTGAAGACCGGGGCCATGACCCTCCTCACCCCGGCCAAAGGCACCCACAGCGTAACGGTCAATGCCGCCGGCACGCTCCTCATCGACCGCTACAGCAGCGTCGAGAACCCCGGTACCTGCGTTGTGATGGACATGAAGGGCAAAGTCCTCGCCGCTCTCTACCAGCTGGACAACCCCCTCGCAGAGTACGCCATGCCCGCAATCCGGCTGGGCACCGTCAAGGCAGCCGACGGAACTACGGACCTCCACTACCGCCTCATCACCCCTCCCCACATGGAGCAGGGCAAGAAATACCCCGCGTTGGTTTATGTCTATGGCGGCCCCCACAGCCAGTTGGTCACCGACAGCTGGCTGGGCGGCGGCAACCTCTATTTCCTCTTCCTTGCCCAGCAGGGCTATGTCGTCTATACCCTCGACAACCGGGGCACCGACAACCGCGGATTCGAGTTCGAGAGCTGCACCCATCGGCAGTTGGGCGCCATCGAAATGGCCGACCAGATGGAGGGCGTCAAGTTCCTCCAGTCGCTCCCCTTTGTCGATACGGCCCGCATGGGGGTTGAGGGGTGGAGTTTCGGCGGCTTCATGACTATCACCATGAAGCTGGCCCACCCCGAAATCTTCAAGGTGGCTTGTGCCGGCGGCCCGGTCATCGACTGGAAGTGGTACGAAATCATGTATGGCGAGCGCTACATGGACACCCCCCAGGAGAACCCCGGGGGCTATAAGGACAACTGCCTTGTCAATAAGGCCGGCCAGCTCAAGGGGCGCCTCTTGGTCATCCACGGAGCCGAGGACAACACCGTGGTCTGGCAGCACTCTATCGAGTTCATCGATGCCTGTATCAAGGCGGGCCGGCAGGTGGATTACTTCATCTATCCCCACCACGAGCACAACGTCCGCGGCGCAGACCGTATCCACCTCTACGAGAAAATGTTTGACTATTACGAGACTTTCCTCAAATAGTCAGAGTCGTTTCACCATTCACTCCATCACCAAGTCATGTTTACCGGAATCATAGAGACAACCGCCCGTGTTGTCAAGATTGAGAAAGAGGACACCAACTATCATTTCACCCTCGAGGTGCCTTTTGGCGGCGAGTTGGCCATCGACCAGAGTATGGCCCACGACGGCTGCTGCCTCACCGTGGTCAGGGTCGATAAAGCCGCCCGCCAGTATGTGGTGACTGCCATGGACGAGACCATGCTCAAGACCAACCTCTCCACTTGGAAGGTGGGCGCCGAGGTGAACGTGGAGCGGTCCATGCGTATGGACGGACGTTTCGACGGCCATATCGTCCAAGGCCATGTTGACCAGACCGCCCGCTGCACCCGCGTGGTGGACGACCACGGCAGCTGGAGGTTCTATTTTGAGTATGAGTATAGCGCGGCCAAGAAGAATATCACCGTGCCCAAAGGCTCCATTTCCATCAACGGTGTGAGCCTTACGGTGGTCGATTCCGAACCGGGGATGTTCTCCGTGGCCATCATTCCCTACACCTACCAGGTGACGAACTTCCACAACTTCCGGCCCGGCACGGTCGTCAATATCGAGTTCGACGTGTTCGGCAAGTACGTCCAGCGTCTTCTCGAACAATACATGGAGGCCGGCAAGTAGTGCCGGTCTGCCATTTTTGAGGGGTTTCCCGCCGCCGGGCGCTTTCGGCTGTGCGGAAACCCCTTTTTTTGAGGCCTATTTCAGGCGTCGGCTGCGCAATATTTGGGGCCTTTCGTGTGCGGAAACCCCTTTTTTTGAGGCCTATTTCAGGGCACGGGGTCGTAGCCGCTCCCGCCCCAGGGATTGCACCGCAAAATGCGTTTCAGAGCCAGCCAGCCCCCCTTGAAAGGCCCGTACTTCCCTATCGCCTCCCACGCATACTGCGAGCAGGTGGGTGTGTAGCGGCAGGCAGCGGGGGTGAGGGGCGATATGCAGTGCCTGTAGAACCAAATCAGTCCCAGCATCAGTTTCGTGAGCGCCTGCGACACCAAGAGATACAGGCCGTAGGCCTCTCGGCAGAGCCTCTCCCAAAGGGAGGCGGTCGGCGGCAGCGCGGGCTTCATGGCTCTTGGCGGTCCATCTGCCCCGCAATGTCTTTGATCAGCGATTCGGTTGCCTTGTCAAACTTGTGCTGGAGGCGCGCGAAATCGAATATCTCGTTATGCACATAGTTGATGGCCAGCAGCAGCGTCAGCCCGTTGCTCTCGAGAAATCCGTATAGCTGGGGTTTGTGCAGCCGGTAGCACTCGCGGGTGAGCCGCTTCACCCGGTTGCGGTCCACCGCATGATGGAATTTGCGCTTCGAGGTGGCAATCAGCACCTGGGCAGGAAATCTCGAAGGCAGCGTTTCCTTCGGGCAGAGCATCCAGCGGATGCTGAACGGAAAGACCGTCAGCCGCCGCCCCGAATGGAAAAGAGCGTCCATCAGCTTCTCGCTGCACAGACGCTCCTCTTTGCAAAACCCCAGTTCCGACATATCAGGCCGTGGCGGTGTCCTTGGTGGCTTCGACAGCCTCTTTCTCGGCCTTGCGCTCGGCCCTCCGCGCGGCGGCCTGCGCCTTGCGTTCTTCCTGCAGCTGTTTGTATTTGGCCTTGTTGGCAAACACCGACTTGGCTTTCTTCGCGCCCCCAAGCGATGATTTGCCGCCTTGCAGCAAGTCTTTCTTGTAGGCCATCGGGCGGGTGATGACGGCCTCGTCCAAGCCTTTTCCGTTCATATAGTTCTCAATAGCCATGGCCATCGAAGGCGAGGTCTTGGTGGGCGCGGCGATAGAAATCTTTATGCCGGCGGCCTTGAGCGCGGCGTGGGTGGAAATGCCGAATGCGGCCACCAATATACCCGACTCGGCCACGTCGGGGAAGTTGTGCATCAGCGAGCGGACCCCGATGGGGGAGAAGAGGCACACCATGTCGAAGTCTTTCAGGTTGAAATGCGTCAGGTCCCGCGACACCGACGAGTACATCGGCGCTTTCGTGTATTTGAACTTGGCCTTGTCGAGCAGTTTGGTGTATTCGGTCTGCTTCTCGTCCGAGCAGGGGAAGATGAACTTCTCTTCTCGGTGCTTGGCCATCAGGTCCACCAGCTCCGAGAAATATTGGTTTCCGTAGAAAATCTTCCGTTTGCGGTATTGTATGTAGTTCTGCAGGTAGAGGGCTATGGCTTCGGTCGAGCAGAAGTACTTCATCGTGTCGGGAATGGACTCTCTCAGCTCTTTTGACAATCGGAAGAAATGGTCTATAGAGTTCTTGCTGTTGAAGATGACGGCTGTATATTCGCTCAGGTGTATGCGGGTTTTGCGAAATTCTGAGACAGGGATTCCCACTACCTCGAAAAATTTGTAAAATGTGAGCTGGAGATTGTGGTTTGAGACCAAACTCTTGTAGGGCGATTTCTCAATATCTGCCGGTTCGGGCTGGGAAATCAGGATTTTCTTAATCTTCATGAAGTCCTATTCAAATATCTTAACACACTTTCTCTCATTGCAATGCCAGCTTTATGAGTATCAAAATGGGCAGCAATTCGAGACTGCAAAGGTAGTAAAAAAAATAGACTTTTGGATATTTTGCGTAGGTGAGGATTAGTTTCATGCCCCGAAAAAAGCGCAGGATGAAGAGCAGCCCTATCACTCCGCCGAGGATGTACAGGAACACGGTCCCCATGTTGTCGGTGTAGCAGATGAAGAAGGCAAAGGCGCTGGCTGCCACCCCATACAGCAGGTGGAACATATAGTTGTTGGCAATGTATGCGTTCGCTGTTTCTGAGTTGTCGAATGCGTTCCCGATGAGCCGTATGATGCCGTTGCGGACGAAGTATGCCGTTGTGGCGCACCCGAGGATGAGCAGGTATTGGGCAAAATCCATCAGCGGGCGCTGGCTGTAGGGATGTGCGCAGAAGCAGCCTATCAGCGCCAGCGGCGCCAGCGCCACAACGGCTATGGGGGCTTGGTTGCCGGTGTGGGTGAGGTTGCTCTCTCTCAGGGTGCGGGCCATCACCCGCATATTGATGGCGGCGTGCAGTAGTCTTAGAACGGTTAGCTGCTTCTTCCTCATGTACAGGACCGTCAACGTCATCGACAGCGCGATGACAACTAAAAACCAGCCCGACACGGTGCGCCCGACGATGGGCGTTTCTGCGTGGTGGACGACCTGCATTTGGTGGTGGGTGAAGAGGCTCTGCCGCCGCACGGGGGCGGGACGGTCTGTCGCCTTGAACAGTGTGTCGTAGGCGCACACCATCTCCTCCCCGGCCGCCGAGTCGGCAGCCGCAGTGTATGCGGGCAGGGTGTCTATTTGCAGCATGGCGTCAGTGTGTGACTATCATTTTCTCCACCGAGGCGCCTCTTCCCGAAGAGAACGCCACCGTATATATCCCACAACGCAGCCGCCCGGCGAAATATTGTGTCGAGGAACAGTTTTTGGGTATCGCCACCGTATCGACCAGCCGTCCGAAGGTGTCGTATATGCGCAGCAGCCGTGTTTGGGCGCAGCCGGCCGGGGCCCCGTTCAGCCGCAGGGTGATGGTGCCGCGGGCGGGGTTGGGATACACTTCTATGCGCTCGGCCGCCGCCGCCGCGTGACGGGCTGCCAGCGTGCTGTCGCGGCACACCGTGCCCCCCGCTGTCCGCCACCGGCACAGGGGCAGCCCTACGTCGTCTATATAGGCGCAGTCATCGTTCTCGACACCGGCGCCGCTTTTCTGGTAGATGAACTCTATGCGGTGGCTTCCGGCCGTCAGGGGCAGGGCTTTCCGCCTCCATCCGCTCCTCCCGTTGGCAAAGAATTTCCGCTTCCCATCTACATGGCAGTAGAGCCAGTCGGTCTCGCTTCCCGAAATGTTGTAGCGGAAACTGAGGCTGTCGTCGGCAAGGCATTCTATCTCCATCAGCAGTGTGGAGTGCTGCCCCGGGGGCGCCGTCCCCGAGCGGGCGCAGTATCTGCCTTGGGCGGCGTGGCTGCTGTCGGTCGTCCAAGGGTTGGCCGTGGGGTGCTGCCAGGGGTAGGAATCCAGCCCCCCGCTTTCAAAGTCCTCGCACGCCTGGTTGGGGAGCAGGAACGCCACCCATTCGGTGCGGCAGTCGTCGCGGAAGAGGCGCAGGGCGCAGCGGGTGGCCGCCGTCGAGTCGGCGAGGGTCAGCGGCACCGTGCAGCGGCGGCCGTCGTCCTCCAAGTGCGGCACGGTGCGTATGCCGCCAATTTCTGCCGCCGCCGAGTCGGCGGGGTGGGTCAGTTCCAGCGCAATGCGGTAGTTTGCCCCCGGCTGCAGCCGACGTGCCGCGGCGCCCTCTTCGTCCACAACGCTTGCCGCTGCCGCCAAGGGCCTCAGGTCTGGAACCTCCACCGCAAAGGGCTGGTGGCAGTAGGCTGTGCCGCTGCTGTCTGCCAGGGTCAGCGTCCCTTCGTAAATCGGCGCTTCGCCCACTCGCGGCCGCAGGGCCAGCCGCACCAGCGTGTCGTCTCCCGGCTCCAGCAGGGCGGTGGCGGCCGAGAGGCCTTCTGCGGTCAGCGCCGCCGAGTGGCCTCGGGCAGTCCGGCTCCCCACGTTGAGCAGCCTCACCCTCAGTTCCCCTTCGCAGTAGGCTGTGCTTGTGGCGGCCAGCCGGCCGGACCGGGGCGAGGCGAGGGGGCGTTTCACTGCGGCGGCTGTGCTGCCCGCCTTCCAGGCGGTGAAGGTGGCGCTGTCGGCGCTCAGCGGCAGCCGCAGCCGCAGCCGGGCGTGCCCGGCCGAGTCGGCCTCGGCGCTGCCTATCAGCATCGTGTCCTGCACCACTGTCACGAGGGTGTGGGGCTCGCTCTCGGCTTCTACCGCCCAGTCGCCACGCCACAGGGTGTCGGGCAGCCGCAGCGAGGCGCTGTCGGCGCTCTCGAGGTATGGGGTCAGCGTGGGGTCGCCAATCAGGCAGTAGGTCTCCCAGTAGTAGGCATCGTAGTTCGACCCCGCCTCGCTCACTGCCCGGCAGCCGCCCCAAAGCATTTCGCCCGCCGTCCGCGGCCCGCCGTCCCCCGCTTCCATCAGGCGGGCAAAGGCGCCGGGGCGCAAAGCGTCGAAAGGGGGGTGCTCTTCCAAGGGATATTGCGCCCCCACTGCCCAATAATAGTCCTCCTTCCACAGCGTCTCGTTGGTGGCGCCGATCACGGCGGCGGCGCCTCCCGTGGGTGTGCGGAGCAGCCGCTCGCCAAAACAGGTGGCGGCAAAGTCGTTCGAGAGGCAGCAGTTGTTCACATACAGGGTGGGGGAGGGGTTGCCTAAGCTGTCTATGGTCGCGGCCGACACATCCGGGTGCTGCCATCCGGCGCGGGTGCAGTGGGCGGTGTAGTTCACAAAGGCGTTGGGGGTGTCGATGGCCTGCAGCAGTTCGGGGCGGAGGCTGTCGGTCTGCGGGTTGTAGAAACAGACTGTGTCGGTGGCGGGGTGCTGCCTTGCGGTCAGCTCGCCCACATAGCGCACCTGCCCGTTGGTGCTGGTTGTGGCGGTCGGGTTCAGTTCTTTGCCCGCTGCCGCCAGCGCGTGCAGGCTCCGATGGGCAAAGGCCCCCTGTTCGTATGCCACGGTCTTGGCCACCACCGCGGCCAACTCGCCGCTGTCCTGCACCGACAGCCGCCCCACCATTGCCTCGGGCAGATAGTCTCCGGTGTATTCGCCAAAGTAGAGGTCTGTCACCGATCGGCTCAACTGGGTGGGCGTGTGGCTGCCCCAAAAGGGCTGGATGCGGTCGGCATCGCCTACCAGCAGCACATACTTCTGCCCCGGACGCAAAGGCGATGCCTTCTCAAACCGTTCCCGCAGCCGCGCCCGCACCGAGTCGCAGCGGCGGTCGGCAATGGCCATGAACTCCACCCCATAGCCCTGCTGCCGCTTCCATTGGAGCAGCGGTTCCAGTGCTTCTCTCCATTCGGCCGGCGCCACCACTGCCAGCACCCCCATACCGCTGTCCGCCGTGCAGTTGGCCTCCTTCGAGGCCTCGATCCAAAAGGCCTTTGTCCGGGGGGCGGCCGTCACCACCGTCCCCGACTTGGTGGTGTCGGTCTGGCCGGCCGCGGCCAGTGTCGCAAGCAGCCAAACGGCCACTGCCAGCGTCCGTCTGCCGAGGTGACTATGTTCGTTCATGAATGCAAAAGTATAAAAAAAACTGCATACACAAAAAAAAAAGTGTATCTTTGCACTTCCGTTAGTGTATATAAAATGCATACAATCAATAACACAAACACATGAAAAAAACTGTCAGGCTTTTCTTGGCTGCGGTGGTGCTGCTACTGCCGTTAGCGGCTGGCGCACAGGCTCGTATAGGCGACTACCTGTTCTCTTCGGCCACCTATTCTTTCAGTTCCATCGCCTCTTCGGGCACCCAGCTTGCGGCGCTCGAAACCGATGATGCCGCGGTGGCTGTCCAGCTCCCGTTTACCTTCCAGTTTGGCGAAGACACCTGTTCGCAGGTCATGGTTTCGTCCAACGGACAGATTGGAATCGGCTCGGCCAACCCCGCCGTCCAAGGCTACATGGACCACCTCGACGACATGAGCATTATCGTCCCGCTCGGCCTCGACCTCTATGTCTATCCCGGCAGGGGCAGCGTCTATTACGAGGAACAGGGCTCCGGCACCAGCCGCTCCGTGGTCATCGAATACAACCATGTCTCTCCCTACGGCGACTCCACCGAGACCTACACCTTCCAGGTGGTGCTGTACGAGGGCGGCGACATCGACTTCATCTACGACAGCTGCGCCCCCGTTCAGGCCCGCACCGCCTACGTCTTCCTCCGCGAGCATTCGGCCAACTCGGCTCTCGCCGTCGCCGTCCCCGTCTCCTGGGCTTCGCCCGCAGCTTCTCGCACCCTCAGCCCCCTCGCCTTCTCCTCTTCAGCCCATCCCGCCCCCGGCCTCACCCTCACCTTCGAGCGCCCCGTCAGCAACTGCCCCCGTCCGGGCTCTTTCATCTGCCAGTCCTTCGCGCGTGTCGATAGCGTGGTCTTCTCGTGGCGTTCCGACCCCGTCGTCTCCGAGTGGGAACTCCGCTACGGCCCCACCGGCACCCCCGTTGACAGCATGACTGAAATCGTCACCGGCATCTACGACACCTTCTACGTCTGCACCACCATGGTCTCCGGCACCGCCTACGATGTCTATCTCCGCAGCGACTGCGGCTCCGAGCAGAGCTTCTGGGAAGGCCCCGTCCTCGTCACCCCCGGCGCCTACAATATGGCCGCCACGGGCACCGCCTCCATCCACGCCTGCGGCGGCATCATCTACGACGACGGCGGCGCCGCGGGCTCCTATTCCAACAACTGCCACTCCGTCCTCACCATCTATCCTTCGCACACCGACTCGCTCGTGGTGGTCAGCGGCACCCTCAGCACCGAGAACTGCTGCGACTACCTCACCATCTACGACGGCGCCTCCGCCAGCGGCACCGCCCTCTACGAAGGCCGCGGCACTTCGCAGACCATTCCCTCCATCCGTTCCACCCAAGGACCGCTCACCCTCCTCTTCCATTCCGACGGCAGCGTGGTCTATGCCGGCTTCCAACTCAACGTCAGCTGTGTCCGCGCCCCGCTCTGCCGCACCATCTCTTCGGTCGAGATTTCCCATGTCGCCAGCGCGTCGGCCTATCTCTCTTGGTCTTTCGCCGGCACCACCGCCATGCCCTCCTACTCTGTGGTGACGCTCGTCAACAACGACGACCCCGCCGCGCAGCCGCTCACGGTCGATGTCAACGACGCAGCCTACTTCTTCTCCGGCCTCACCCCCAGCACCAACTACACGGCCCACGTCTCCACCATCTGCCAGGGCGACACCGTGGTGGGCGACAGCGTCTCGTTCTACACCCGCTGCCCGGGCAGCATCATGTCGGCTGTCTCCGGCACCGGCACCTCCCAATCTTCGGGCGTGCCTGTCAACAGCGGCTGGGGCAACACTTTCTGCCAAAGCATCTACACCGCCGCCGAACTTACCGCCATGGGCCTGACTGCCGGCCCCATCGGAGGCATGACTTTCAACTGGACCAACAACTCCATGGCCAAGGAGTTCTCCATCTATATCGGCAACACCAACGTTGCCTCCTTCGCCAGCACCACCGCCGCCAACTGGGTGCCCTTCACCAACCAGTCTCTCGTCTATGGCCCCGCCACACACCCCGTCGGGACTTCCGGCGTGGTGGAATACTTCTTCACCGCCCCCTTCGTCTGGGACGGCACCAGCAACATCGTGGTCTCCACTTTCGTCAACCAGCCCTCCGGCGCCAGCCACTCCTCCAGCGGCTTCTACGCCTACAGCACCTCCACCTCCCCCGACTATCGCTCGCTCTATAAGTATCAGGACGGCACCGCGCTCACCCCTGCCGCCGTCTCCAATGCGGCCAGCTCCCGCTCCAACTATCGCACCAACGTGCGCTTCTTCTCCTGCGACAGCACCGCCACTTGCGTGGCCCCCAACGTCATCCTCACCCGCAACGAGGTTGACACGGTCAGCATCATCTGGGCGCCCGGTTTGAACGAGACCTCCTGGACTGTTTCCTACCGCGCCGTGGCCGACACCGAGTGGACCCTCGCCGCCTCCGGCGTCACTGCCACCGCCTACAACTTCGCCGACCTTGTCCCCATGACCGACTATATCCTCCGTGTGGCTCCCGATTGCGGCGGCGACAGCGTGGCGGCCATCCTCAGCGTCACCACTCCCTGCGTCCCCATCATCGACCTCCCCTTCACCGAGGACTTCGAGCATTTCACCGCCTCCAGCACCTCGGGCTCGCCCATCACCAACTGCTGGACCCGCGGCACCAACTACTCCTACACCGCCTACCCCTACCTCACCACCACCGCCCACAGCGGCAGCTACAGCCTCTATTTCTATGCCAGCGGCACCTCCTACTATTCCTACCTCGCACTGCCCGCCCTGGCGGCCTCTATCGACAGCCTTCAGGTCAGTTTCGCTCTCCGCAACACCTCCTCTTCCTATTCTCTCCAGGTGGGCGTGATGACCGACCCCGGCGACATCTCCACCTTCACCCCCGTCGCCACCGTGGCGCCCCAGGCTGTCAACAACTGGGAGATGTTCGAGATTCCGCTGACTTCCTATACGGGCAACGGCCACTATATCGCTTTTGCCGCCCTCGGCAGCACCAGTTATATGTACCTCGACGACGTGGAGGTGGGCTATATCCCCTCCTGCCCCCGCCCGCGCAACGTCACGGTGCCTTCCCCCTCGCAGTACTCGGCCGTCGTCCACTGGGTCGATACTGTCCACGAGAACTTCGAGATTGAGTACGGCCCCTCGGGCTTCGCCCACGGCACCGGCTCCATCACCGTCTGCAGCATCGACAGCGTCACCCTCTACAGCCTCCGCCACTCCACCCGCTACGATGTCTATGTCCGCGCCATCTGCGGCGCCGGCGACACCTCCTACTGGTCTTTCGTCACCTCCTTCAACACCGCTTGCGGCATCATCGACTCCCTCCCCTGGAGCGAGAACTTCGCCTCTTGGGGCGTGGGCGCCGCCGCGCGTCCCAACTGCTGGACCTGCGCCGGCTACAGCAGCTACCCCTACATCGTCAACGTCACCGACGCCCAGGGCGTTGCCATCGGCTCCACTTTCAATATGTACACCTACACCGGCAACAAGACCTACTTCTCGCTGCCCGAACTCGACAGCATTTCTTACCCCATCCAGACCGTCCAAACCGTCTTCAAGGCTTGGAGCAACAACTTCGGCTCCACCTCCTACAGCCACGACCTCGTCGTGGGTGTCTGCTCGGTGCCGGGCGACTTCACCTCGTTCACCCCGGTCGATACCATCGTCCTCACCAACACCCCCACCGTCTATGAGGTCTCTTTCGACGCCAACACCGGCGCGGGCAAGTACATCAGCTTCTTCTCCTACATCATCACCAACACCTCGGCCTACTACAACTACGCCTATATCGACAGCGTGGCGGTCGAAGTCATTCCCGCCTGCCAGCGCCCCAACAACCTCGCTGCCGCCAACGTGCAGACTTACTCGGCCGACCTCGTCTGGCACGACCGCTCCAACGCCACCCGCTGGATAGTGGAGTACGGCCCCCGCGGCTTCGCCCTCGGCACAGGCACCAGCTTCACCACCTACAACAACCCCCACACCCTCTCCGGCCTCATGCCCTCGTCGGAGTATGAGTTCTATGTGAGAGCCTTCTGCTCCGGCACCGACACCTCGCAGTGGGCGCGCACTCCCGGAATCTTCAACACCCTGCAGAACCCCGCCCCCGTTCCCTACTTCTGGGACTGCGAAGACAGCATCGAGTGGGCCAACTGGCAGACCAATAGTAATAACCACGTCAACTGGTATCGCGGTACCGCCGCGGGCAACGGCACCCCCGGCTTCTCCAACGACACCGCTGCGGTCTATGTCTCCGTTGACTCCGGCCGCACCTATTCCACCGATGCCACCTCGCTCATCGTCAACGCCTCCTGCTATCGCGACTTCGACTTCGGCACCATCGACTCCAGCTATATCCTCTCTTTCCGCGCCAAAGCCGGCGGCACCGTCTCGCAGGGCTACGACGGACTCATGGTCTTTATGGTTGACCCCTCCATCCCCGTGGTGGCTTCCAGCGCCAACATCACCTCTCCCTGGGGCGATGTGCGCAACCTCTCGCCGCTCGTGACTGTCCGCGTCAACCCGCTGTGGAACACCTATAACGTGGTCCTCGACACCCTCACGGGCATCCATCGCTTTGCCTTCTTCTGGTTCAATCAGGCCACCCATTCCACCACCTATCCCTTCACCGGCGGCCCCGCTGCCATCGACGACATACGCATCCAGTACGCCGACTGCCCCCGCCCGGCGGGCGTGACGGCCTCCAACGTCACTATGTCAACCGCCGACATCAACTGGCACGGCCCCTCCTACGGCATCTATCATGTCTCTTACCGCTCTGTCACCGGCGGCACCACCTTTGTCACCGACACCGTCGTGGGCAACTCCTACCGGCTCACTAACCTCATGCCCGGCTCTACCTACAACATTCAGATTCGCCGCTCGTGCGACTCTGTCACCAACTCCACCTACTCCACCCCGCTCACCTTCACCACCGCCATCTGCAACGGCTCCTACGGCGACACCATCGGCAACCCCAACAACTCTACCACCACCTACTCGCTGCCCACATCTAACTACTACAACTATTCCTACACCCAGCAGATTATCCTCGGCTCCGAATTGAACGGCGTCGGCGAAATCTCCTCTATCAAGCTCCGCTACACCGGCACATCGGCCCTCACCTCCAAGAACAACTGCACCATCTATATCGGCCACACCACTCTCAGCAGCTTCTCCTCGGCCGACGACTTTGTGGCGCCAGACTCTATGGATATGGTCTTCACCGGCAACCTCAACTCTTCCAACGGCTGGAATGAGTACTTCTTCAACACTCCGTTTGCCTACAACGGCACCGACAACATCGTCATCGCTGTTGACGACAACTCCGGCGGCTACAACAACACCGACTACACCTACGCCGTTGACCAAACCAGCGCCCCCATGGCTCTCTGCTTCTATTCCGACGCCTCCAACCCCGACGCCTCTTCGCGCGCCACCCTCTCTGCCTTCACTGGCACCAAGCAGATTCTCAGCTACCGCAACCAGATGGTGCTCGAGATATGCCCGCCCAACACCTGCGCGCCCGCCATCCTCAAAGACCCCGAGATTCGTCCCGACCACATCACCCTCAAGTGGCGCCACACCGGCATCCAGTATCTTGTCTCCTACCGCCTCAACACCACCTCCAGCTGGCTGGTCGATAACGACCTCGTCACCGATTCGTTCTACGTCATCAACAACCCGCGCCAGGAACAGGAGTACGTCTATCGCGTCCGCCGCTACTGCGACTCGTCGAGCCTCTCCAACTGGGAGTACGGCTACCTCAACTCGGGCGACATCCCCTGTATGCCGCCAGACAGCCTCCATGTCACCAAACTCACCAACAAGAAGGTGACGCTCAAGTGGAAACCCCAGTCCAACAGCCAGCTTTCCAGACTCCACGTCTTCAACGGAGTGTTCGACCGCACCGTCAGCACCGGCGGCCGTTCCTACACCATCGCCAACCTCGACCCCGGCGTCACCTACTATGCCTCTGTCCGCTCCAACTGCGTTGACATCGAAGACCCCAGCGTCTGGTCCGACACCATCGAGTTCACCATGCTGGTCTGCCCCGATGCCACCAACCTCACCTACAGCGATGTCCGAGGCAACAGCGTGGTGCTCGACTGGCAGGACGATGGCGAGCATCAGGCTTGGGAGGTGCAGTTCGGCCTCTGGTCCTTCAGCCAGGGCACCGGCCACTCTGTCATCGCCTACGAACACCCCTTCACCCTCACCGGCCTCACCGGCGAGACGGGCTACGACATCTATGTCCGCGGCATTTGCGACACTGCCACCGACTACCATAGCGAGCACTGGTCTAACAAGGTCTCTATCGAAACCAGCTATAGCAGCGTCTTCAGCGCCACCGACGACGCCCGCGTGCGCCTCTTCCCCAACCCCACCAGCGGCGATGTGGAACTCACCGTCCCCGCCTCTGCCGAGTCGCTGAAGGTCGAGGTGATTGACATTGCCGGACGCGCCCGCCTCTCCCTTGCGGCAGAATCGGGTGCCGAGCGCCTCATGCTCCCCACCTCCCAGCTGCCTCAGGGCTCCTACTTCATCCGTATCACCGGGCAGAAGCTCAACACCGTAAAGAAGCTCATCGTCAAATAGGCGTAAGCCCTCACCTATCATCAGCGGCGGCGGCCCTTCGGGCCGCCGCCGCTTTTTTTGCTCGCCGGTCTATTGGCTTGTCGGACCGGACAGGCAAGAGGCCCGACGGTCGTCAGAAGAGTGTAAAGTGTAGAGTGGGGCTTCGCAGTTCTTTCCTTCTGTTAAAAACTCATAAGAATCGGGCGAAAGAGCGTTTTTCCGCTTTTTTTTTGTACCTTTGCCAGCCATATTGATTTTGTTTGTGTGCCACTGCTGTTTATGCAATTGGCTTATAGCCAGAGTGTAAAGGGTGGCGTGATTGTTTTTTTGAGAACTGATACCTTTCTGAACTCACCTATTTTCTAACCAAAAATAATTTGTAATGAAAAAACATCTACAGTTCTTCGTCCTCTTGGCGGCATTGTTGCTGCCAATGTTGGCGCAGGCGCAGCGGGTGACGATTGGCACGGGAACCAGCACTTCCTACAGTCCATCGCCCTTCTGCAACTTCTACAACAACGGCATGAGCCAGACGCTCTACCTCGCCTCGGAGATTAACACCTCCGGCGTGATTGACACTATTTGGCTTTATTCTGCTTCATCGGGCACAGTTGCTTCTACCAACCTCCACATTTATCTCGCAACGACGACCAACACGACGCTGAGCTCTTTCCTGCCCGCATCGGCTTTTGATGAAGTCTATGCCGCCACCGGCTCTGCCGCCACCCTCGGCGGAACAGTGGGCTGGGTGCCTTTTGTGCTCGACGAGCCGTACTATTATGCGGGTACCGACAATCTGGTTGTCTGCTGCACTCGTCAGGGCAGTGACTATTCTACCACCGTGACCTGGCAGTACACCTCGCAATCTGGACGTATGGTTTATCGGAATAGCGACTCCGATGCCAGCTATGGCGACATCACCTCGACTGTCGGCAGCGCCAGCGCCAGCTCCTACCGATTCAACACCCGTTTTCATTTCGACTCCAACTATGTGGCGCCCTCCTGCCAGCGTCCCTATTCGGTCGCCGCCTCCAATGTGAGTTCCTCAACCGCCGACATCAGCTGGGTTGACACCAACACCTCTGTCAGCGGCTTCCGCCTCTACTTCTATCCCACCAACGCCCCCTCGGCCATCGATTCGGTCGAGCTTGCCTCGGCTGATACCGCCTATCAGTTGACCGGACTCGCCTCCAACACCTTCTATTCGGTTGACCTCTGCGCCATCTGCGACGACGCCACCGTCACCCGTGCGCGTTCCACCTCGTTCCGCACCGCCTGTTCGGCGCTTGAGACCCTTCCCTACGTGATGAATTTTGAAAGCGAGCCCACCACCACCAGCAGCACCGCCAACAGCACTTGGGCCAGTTGCTGGCACCACCTCAACAACGGCACCAGCTATGGCGGCTACCCCTACGTGAACAGCAGCACCACTTACAACCATACCCCGAATGGCTCCAAGGGCCTCTACTGGTATGGCAGCACCACCACCGGCTCGTATGGCGACTACCACTGCATCGTCTTCCCGGGAGTCGATACCACACTCTACCCCATCAACAGCCTTCAGGTCACCATGTGGGCCAAGAGCAGCAGCACCAGCTATTATCCCACTTTCCAGGTGGGCGTGATGACCGACCCGAATGATATTACTACCTTCACCCAGGTGGGCACCGCCAATGTGGGCAACAACACCGCTTGGGGCGAATATATCACCGACCTCTCTAACTACACCGGCTATGGTCGGTTTGTGGCCATCAAGGCAGTGCGTCCAACCAGCGCATGGTATGCCTACGTGGATGACCTGCAGCTGTCGCTCACGCCTGCTTGCCCGCGCGTGGAGAACCTGTCGGTATCGAACGTCACCCCCTCGTCGGCCGACCTCAGCTGGACCGAGACCGGCAACGGCACCAGCTGGACGGTCGAGTATGGCCCGCAGGGCTTCACCCCCGGCGACACCTCTTCCACCATCGCCTATGCCACCGACACCGTCATCACCCTCACCGGACTCACCCCCAATACGCAATATGACGTGTATGTGACCGTTGACTGCGGCAGCGACGTGGGCGGCGTGAACCAGACGGCCTTCCGCACCCTCTGCACGCTGTTGGGCAGCCTTCCCTACACGCAAAACTTCGAGTCGGCCTCCACGGGCGGCACCACCTCCGCCACCTGGGTCAACTGCTGGCAGCGTTTGAACAACGGCAGCACCTATTTTGGCTACCCCTACGTGAGCGCCTCCACCACATACAACCACACCGTGGGCGGCACCAAGGGCCTCTACTGGTTCAACTCCACCACCCCCGGCACCTACGGCGACTATCAGTGCATCGTGCTTCCCGGAGTGGATACCGACATTTATCCCGTCAACACCTTGCAGCTGAAGTTTTGGGCCAAGGCCACCTCGACCAGCTACAGCCCCGTGTTTCAGGTGGGCGTGATGAGCGACCCCTACGACATCAGCACCTTCCAGTTGGTGAGCACTGTCAATGTGGGAGCCAACACCGCGTGGACGGAATTTTCCACCGCTTTCGGCCACTTCACCGGCCAAGGACAGTTTGTGGCCATCAGAGCCATGCGACCCGCCAGCAGCTGGTACGCTTGCGTCGATGACGTCACATTGGAAGAGGCGCCCACCTGTCCTTCTATCACCACCATTACCGCCCACACCACCGCCAGCTGGGCACAGCTGAGCTGGGATTATGATCTCTCGCTCGGAATTACGCCCACCAGCTATGTGGTGGAATATCGCTATGCCGGCGACTCATCAAGTCTGCCCGTTTCGCAGACGGTTTATGACAACCAGCTTCTTCTCAGCGGCCTCGACCCCGACTCCACCTACGAGGTCTCAATTTATGCCGACTGCGGCACTTCCACTGGCGCGGTGGAGACCTCGACGTTCCGAATGCAGGCGCTGCCCTGTTTGGAATGGGATACCGCTGGCACTGGCAGCGGCTCCAGTTCGACTGCCACCTACCCGGTCCTCACTTCGGGCGCTTCCACTACCGATGTAATGCCCGTGAATGGACAATACAACTACAGCTATGCCAACCACCTGTACCTGGCTAACGAAATCAACAGCGGCGCCGTGTATCTGAGCGGCATCGACTTCCAGTATGCGGGCGCTTCGCCCATGGTGAATACCACCAACTGCTCCATCTTCCTTTGCCATACCACTATGACCACCTGCGACGCTTTCGCTCCTGCCGCTGACTTGCAGCTGGTATATGAGGGTTCGATGAACTGCACCTCGGGCTGGAACCATTTCGAGTTCAACCGCGGAACCTTTGCCTACAACGGCACGAGTAACCTTATGGTCGGCGTGGTGAAGAACGGTACCGGCACCGAGTCAGGCGCCACATTCTACTATGCCACCGCCTCGGGGTCGATGTCGCACCGCGTCTATCGCAACGACGCTCCCTACACCCTCGCCGATATGGCTACAGTCACTGCGGGCACCTCTGTATGGCGGCCCAATATGCGGCTCACCACGGGCGGCAGCGGCGGCAGCGACTGCATCACGCAGGCCAACTGCTCGGCACCTTACGCCACCATCACCAACCTGACCGGCCACACGGTCAGCCTCCGCTGGATTCCCGGCTATCAGGAGACCAGCTGGGATGTTGACTACCGCGCTGCGGGCGCTTCCACTTGGACCAACTTCGCCACCGCCACCAGCGACGACAGCATCACCATCACCGGCTTGAATGCAACTACCAGCTACGAAGTCCGCGTGGGCGCGCTCTGTTCCGACACCACCATCTATCATGTGCGCACCTTCAGAACCCCCTGTGATGCCATCTCGGTGCCCTTCACCGAGACCTTCGAGACCTATGGCACCGGCACCACTGCCTTCCCCACCTGCTGGGTCAAGAAGGGTACTACGGCTGACAGACCCTACGTCCATGCCACCACATCATACGGCCGCAACAACACCCATGGACTCTATTTCTTTTCCGCTGCGTCGGGCTACTGCTATGCCATCATGCCTCCGACCGTCAACAGCATCGACTCCCTGCAGGTGTCGTTCTGGGCTCGCCAGTACAGTGCCTCCTACAACTGCTCGTTTGTAGTGGGCGTCATGTCCGACCCCAACGACCTCACCACCTTTGTGGCTGTGGATACCGTCTCCCCCGCCGGTATCACCTACGAAATGTTCGAGGTGCCGCTCAACGGCTATACCGGCACGGGCAACTATATCGCCTTTAGCTCTATCATAAACTCGGGCTCGAGCAACTATCTGATGCTCGACGATGTGACGGTTGACTACATCCCCTCTTGCCCGCGTATCACCACCGCCAATACGCGCAACGTGACCGAGGACGAGGCCACTATCTATTGGAACTACAGCCTCGCCTCAGAGTTCGAGGTTGAATACGGCCCTGCCGGCTTCTCCCGCGGCTCGGGCACCCTCGTCACCACCACCGAAGACAGCATCCGCCTCATCGGCCTCTCCCCCTCGACCACATACGACGCCTACGTCAGCGCCATCTGCGGCAGCAACGACACCAGCAATGCCTCGTTGGTCACCTTCAGCACCCAGTGCGGCCGGCTGAACTCCCTGCCCTACGTCATGGACTTCGAGTCTGTCGCCACAGGCACTTCCACCACAGGTTCGACTTTTGTCAACTGCTGGGGCCACCTGAACAACGGCACCAGCTACGGCGGCTACCCCTTCGTGAGTTCCTCCACCGCCAGCTATAACCACACCGCCGGCGGCAGCAAGTACCTCTACTGGTACGCCACCACCACCACCGGCACCTACGGCGACTACTACTGCGTGGTCCTCCCCGCAGTGGATACCACCCTCTATCCGACCAACACCCTGCAACTCGATTTCTGGGCCAAGGCCACCTCGGCCAGCTACAGCCCCACATTCTTTGTCGGCGTCATGAGCGACCCGGCCAATATCAACAGCTTCCAGCCCGTTGACACCATCTCCTTCACCGGCACCGAGTGGAATCTCTACGAAGTGCCGCTGACCCGCTTCACCGGCAACGGCTCCAATGTGGCCATCAAGGCCGTGCGTCCCACCTCTGCCTGGTATGCCGCTGTGGATGACATCACTCTCCGCGAGGCTCCGAGCTGCTTCCACCCGACCGATGCCGCCGCCACCACCGTCACCTGCACCAGCGCCACGGTGCATTGGACACCGGGCGACAGCGCTCAGACCGACTTTGTGGTGCGCTACGGACTGCTCGGCTGCAATATCGACACCTGTCAGGATATTTTCGTGCAGTATGCCGACAGCATCCTCCTCACCGGCCTCGACACGGGCACCTTCTACGACTTCTATGTGGCCACCCTCTGCTCGGCCTACGACACCACCCCGTGGGAGAGCCTCACTTTCCGCACCCTCGCGGGCGAGCCCGTCAGCACCTTCCCCTACCTCTGCACCTTCGCCGGCACCCAGGGCAACAGCTGGGAACTGGCCGGTCTCGGCCAGGCCAACCAGTGGTATGTGGGCACCGCCGCCTACAACGGCGCCGCCGACAACATGGGGCTCTATGTCTCGAACAACAACGGTGTCAGCAATGCCTACACCAACACCACCATCAGCTCCGCATGGGCCTACCGCACCATGAACCTGACAGCGGGCGAGTATGCCTTCAGCTTCGACTGGCGCTGCAACGGCGAGAGCAGCTACGACTATCTGCGTCCCTTCGTCGTGCCCGCCACCGAGACTTTGATTGGCGGTCAGCTGCCGGGCGGCGCGTCTGCCTACACCTTCGCCACCACCGCCGGCGTGCCGGCGGGCTGGATTGACTTGGCCAACCGCACCACCTCGCCCTACGTGCTCAACTTGCAGAGCACTTGGCAGACCCACACGGGCACCTTCACTATCACGCAGAGCGGCACCTACAACTTGGTCTTCTGCTGGGCCAACGACGGCAGCGGCGGCACTACGCCTCCCGCTGCGGTTGACAACATCTATATCAACCGCAACACCTGCCCGCAGGTGGTTGACCTCGCAGCCGACAATGTGACGGCCGACTCGATGTACCTGAGCTGGGGCTCGGTCGGCACCGAGAGTAGCTGGCGCGTCGAACTTGACAGCGCTGGTACGGTGACCACTTTCAATGTCACCGACAGCAGCATCGCCATCGGCGGCCTGACCCCCAACACCCAATATACGGTGCGCGTTTACGCCAACTGCGGCGCCGGCGACACCTCTATGGCCAACACCATCGTGCTGTTCACCCCCTGCGTCGAGATGTCGGTGCCTTTTACCGAGAACTTCGACAGCTACACCGGCACCACTACCTACAGCTCGGGTGTCTATCCCAACTGCTGGAGCTATGTGCTCAACGGCAGCTCCACCTACCAGGCGGCTTCCTACCAGCCTTTCGTCTATTCTAACAGCACCTACGCCCACAGCGGCTCGAATACGCTGCGCCTCTACGGCGTGGGCTACTTCAGCCTGCCGCCGATGAATGTGCCGCTCGACAGCCTCCAGCTCTCTTTCTGGAACTACACCACCAGCACCTACTACGGTCTTGAGGTGGGCGTGATGGAGGGCAACACCTTTGTGCCTGTCGAGGTGGTTACCGCAGCCTCCGCTTCTACTCATGTGCACAACACAGTCTATTTTGCCCAATATACCGGCAGCAGCCGCATCATCGCCTTCCGCAATTTCTACACCACCTCCGCCACCACGGGCTACAGCTACAACTATCTTGACGACATCGAGGTCTCTTACGCCCCCACCTGTATGCCCGTCTCCGACATCGAGGCAGTGGGCGCCTCTACCACCAGCATAGATGTTGACTGGATCGACAACTCCGCCGCCTCCTCGTGGCAGGTGCGCTGCGCCCTCGGCAGTGCCGCCGGCACCACCATCACCACCTCGTCGCACCCCGTGACTATCGCCGGACTCGACACGCTGACCGCTTACAACATTTATGTTCGCCCCATTTGCTCGGCCGGCGACACCGGCCAATGGAGCGATGCCGTGCGACTGATGACCTCGTTCTGCGACAACTCGCAGATTGCCTCCACGGGCAATCCCACCACCACCTCCTACTACGCCCCAGTCAACAACTTCTACAAATACACTCTTTCTGAGGTGATTATCGACAGCGCCGAATTGGGCGGGGCGCAGGACCTCTCTGCCATCAGCTACTTCTACAGCTACGCCACCGCTATGACGTCGAAGAACTCCGTTGACATTTACTTGCAGCCGACCAACAAGACTGCCTTCAGCAGTACTACCGACGTGGTCGCCCTCGACACTGCCACCGCGCTGAAGGTCTATTCGGGCGCCCTCAACTGCTCGCAGGGTTGGAACATCTTCCAGTTCGACACCACTTTCAGCTATTCCGGCTCCGGCAACCTGCTGGTGATTGTCGATGACAACTCGAATGCCTACAACGGCAGCGCATACGTGTGGGGCACCGCTCCCTGCACGGGCAACAAGACGCTCTACTACTACTCCGACTCCTACGACTGCGACCCCGAAAATCCCGCCAGCTATAGCGGCTCCAAGGCTGTGGCCGCCTGGCGTCCCGCCATGCAGCTCATCAGCTGCAACAGCGTCTCCTGCCATGCCCCCGTGGTCACCAGCACCACCCACGACTACGAGTCCGCCACCGCCACTTGGACGGGCACCGGCAGCTACTACGAGGTGGCCGTCAAGCAGACGGTGGCCTCCGCCTGGCCCGCCGAGACTCCCGTCACGGGCAACACCTACACCTTCTCGAACCTCCTGCCCGCCACCAACTACACCTACCGCGTGCGTCAGGACTGCTCGTTGGATTCCGCCGGCTTCTCCGACTGGAGAGAGGTGCAGTTCACCACCGACAGCCTGCCCTGCTTCGCACCCGACAGCCTGACGGCTGCGGTGCTGGACAACGCCAACGCCACCTTCACTTGGCAGCGTCACGCCGGCACTTCGGAGAACGCCTGGATCATTCATGCCTGGAATGCCAACGACACCAACGTGTTTGACACTGTCACCGGCGGCGTGCCTTCGACTACCCTCAGCGTCTTCAGAGCCGGTGCCACCTACAACGCCGCTGTCTGTGCCCTCTGCGGTTCGCAAGGCACCATCGAGGGCGACTATGGCGACACCATACAGTTCACCATGGCCACCTGCCCCGATGTCGCCAACGCCATCAGCACTGGCCACACCTTCAACAGCGTGACCCTCGACTGGAACGACTCTGTACGCGCTACCTCATGGCTTATCGAGTACGGCAACTACGGCTTCAGCCAGGGTTCCGGCACTACAGTGACTGCCACTTCGCACCCCTACACCGTCACCGGACTGGCCGATGAGCAGACCTACGACTTCTACATCCGCGCCGTCTGCGGCACCGACTGGCAGTCCGAGCACTGGTCGTCACGCGTCCGCGTCACCACCAGCGAGGCGCCCGCCGAGACTTTCACCGTCACAGCCATCCCCAACAACCCGCAGTGGGGTTCGGTCAACGGCGGCGGCACCTACGCCCCCAACGACACCGTCACCCTCACGGCTACCGCTGCCTCGGGCTACGAGTTCATCGAGTGGAACGACCACAACACCGACAACCCCCGCACTTTCACCGTCACTTGCGACACCTCGTTCACGGCCGTCTTCGCCGCCATCCCGTCTTACACCATCACCGTCACTGCCAACAACAGCGACTGGGGCAGCGTGACCGGCGGCGGCACCTTCCAGCGCGGCACCGACATTCAAATCTCCGCCACCGCCAACGCGGGCTACCACTTCGACCGCTGGAACGACGGCAGCACCGACAACCCGCACACCATCACCGTCATGGCTGATGCCACCTACACCGCCAACTTCGTCTCCGACAGCGCCGCGATGTTCACCGTCACCCTCACAGTCAACGATGAGACGATGGGCACTGTCAACGGTGCCGGCACCTATCCCGAAGGGTCGGTGGTCACCATTGAGGCCCTGCCCTACGAAGGCTTCGAGTTCGTCAGCTGGAGCGACGGCGACAACAACGCCGCCCGCGACCTCACCATCACCGCTGACGTTGAACTGATGGCCACCTTCCGCCAGCACGTCGGCATTGACGAGGTGAACGGCGTCGCCACCTGCACCATCTATCCCAACCCGGCCGGCAACGCCGCCACCATCAGCGTGAGCGGCGCCAACGGCCAGTTGAGAATCGCCGTCCTCGACATGAGCGGCCGCACCGTAGCCTCCGAGACCCTGGAGTGCAGCGGCGACTGCGAGAAGAGGATGGATGTTGAGAACCTTGC
>DCJB01000071.1:0-7643 GCA_002317325.1 Bacteroidales bacterium UBA1711 | reverse complement strand
AGCTCATCGTCCGATAGGCGAGAGACACGCCACACACAAAAAGGCGGCACCCCACTGGGGCGCCGCCTTTTGTGTGTAGTGAACAGTGAACGGGGCGGGGGGGAGAAAAAAAATTGGCGGAATGGTGATGTATTGTTTTTTTTTTGTACTTTTGCCCGGAAAAATGAGTGCGTATGTTTGTTGCGTTTGTTCGTGAAAATGCCTTACAGCCAAAGCGTAAGCGGTGGCTGCGTTCATCTGTTGAGGATAATATTCCTAAATAATTCACTCATTTATCAACCAAAAAGTATTTGTTTATGAAAAAACATCTACAAAAAGTCCTGCTTCTCTTGGCGCTGCTTGTAGTGCCGTGGGTGACGCAGGCGCAAACAACGCTCCCCTTCACCGAAGGGTTTGAGGGCGGGTCGTTGCCCACCGGCTGGTCCAATGTCGGTTCTTCTTCATGGACGGTCGGCACGGGCGACAACTCCACTTCAACGGGTGCTCATGGCGGCACATACAATGCCAAAATCACCCATGTTTCTTCAGGTTATGCCACCAAGCTGGTGACACCCGTCTTCGACCTGAGTTCCTACACCTCTGTCGATTTGTCCTTCTGGTACATCAATCGCTCTTGGGATGGCGACATTGACGAACTCAAGGTCTATTACCGTGTCAGTGATACCGATAGTTGGGTGATGCTGAACGCTTATTCGTCAGCCACTTCGGTTTGGACAAATGTTGAGATGACGCTCACGACGCTCTCCAGCACCTACCAACTTGCCTTCGAGATGACCGACCACTATGGTTACGGCGTAGGTCTCGATGATATTTCGATTGCACCTCCTCCCACTTGCCCCAAACCCGTCAACCTTGCGGTTGACTCCATTTCGGTTGATTGGGCTGCCCTCAGCTGGGTTGACCCAGGCTCTGCCAGCAGTTGGGTCGTTGAGTATGACACCATCAACTTCACGCCTGGCACAGGTGTGGGCACTGTGGTGTATGCTTCGGACACCGCCTATACTCTGACCGGTCTTGACACCGGCTCCACATACCACGTCTACATCCACGCCGACTGCGGCGGCGACACCAGTATCAACCAATACCTCACTTTCACCACCCTGCTCTCGCTTCCTGCCACGCTGCCCTACAGCACTGGCTTTGAGGATGGAGAGGACCAGTCTTGGACCTTTGTTAACGGCTCCCAGCCCAGCGGCTGGTACATCGGCACCGCCGCCCACGCCACGGGCAGCAAGTCTCTCTATGTCTCTGGCAACGGCGGCAGCACCAACAGCTACACCGGCACCTCGATAGTCTATGCCTACCGCGACATCAACTTCTCCGATTCTGGCGAGTATGCCTTCTCCTACACCTGGCACGGCGTGGGCGAGAACAGTCTCTATTACGACTATATGCGCGTCTATCTTGCCCCCGCCGGCACCGACATGACAGCCGGCACCTTCCCCCTGAACACCGGCGGCTGCTACAGCTTTGCCACATATTCCCTGCCTCAGGGTTGGTACGACCTGTCCGGAAGGACCTCGTCTCCCTACACGTTGTCCAATTCCTCCTCGTGGCAGACCGTTACCTTTGCCCGTCGAATTGTCCCCGGCACCTACCGCTTGGTGGTGGGCTGGTTCGACGACGGCTCTTCTAACACCATGTCGGGTGCTTTCGATGACCTGACCATCTTCCAGAACACCTGCCCGCAGGTGCAGAACCTGGCCGCCACCCACGTCACCTCCGACTCCATTGTCCTCACCTGGACTCCCGGCGGCGACGAGACCGAGTGGATTCTCATCAAGGACAACGACACCCTCAGCGTCTTCGACACCACCTACACCTTCGACGAGCTTTCTGCCAACACCACCTACAACTTCGCCGTCTTGGCCAACTGCGGCGACGACACCAGCCTGACCACCCGTCTCACGGTGCGCACCCACTGCGGACCGTTCACCGGCCTGCCCTTCAGCGAGGATTTCAACTCGTATGGCTCGAATGCTGTCCCCTCCTGCTGGACCACTACCACAACCTACGTCACCACCAGTTATGGCGTCTCGCTCTACTTCCCGGGCTATTCCGCCTTGGCCATCACGCCCCGCATTCCTGTCCCGCTCAACCAGATGGTGATTTCCTTCGACTTGCAGGTGGAGAGCACCTCTTCGTCCGGCACTATGCGGATTGGCTACACCACCACCCCCTCCGCGACCGACAGCATCCACTATCTCTACACCGTCACCCCCAACACCACCTACAGCTATCAGCACTACGAGTTCGACCTCTCGGCCGACACCACATTGGCCAGCCTGACCGACAGCGTCTATGTGGTCTTCCATCAGAACAACTCTTCCAACTGGTACTATTGGCTCGACAATGTCTTTATCGAGCAGGCTGCCTCCTGCCCCAAGCCCGACAACTTTGTGCTCACCTCCGTTTCCAACCCCGACAGCATTTGCGTGTCGTGGCAGGAGATGGGCCAATCTACCGCCTGGCAGCTCTATATCGGTCCCTCGGGCTCCACGCCCGACGAGGACAACCTGATTGACGTCTATGACGACGAGTATGTCTTCAGCGGACTCACCTCCGGCACCGCCTACGACATCTATGTGCGTTCCGACTGCGGCGACGGCACCTACAGCGGCTGGCGCGGTCCGCTGAACGTTGTCCCCGGCAGTGTCAATATGCCTGTCACGGGCAACCAGTCTGTCTCGGGCTGCGGCCTCGTCGTTTATGACAACGGCGGCAGGACCGGCAACTATTCGTCCAACTGCAACGGCTACCTCACCATCACCCCCTCGCAGGATTCGCTGCTCCGCTTCTACGGTTCCTACACCACCGAGTCGACCTCTTATGACTGGATTGTTATCTACGAAGGCACCAATGCCGCGGGCAACGTCCTCTTCGACCAGCGCGCGGTCGGCAACTCCAGCGGCATCATCGACACCATGACCTGCGTGAGCGGCCCCATCACCATCTGGTTCCGTTCCGACGGAAGCGGCGAGTATTCGGGCTTTGAGCTGCATGTCAACTGCGTCCGCGCTCCCGAGTGCGGCGATGTCACCGACATCAATGTTTCAGCCGGTCCCAATTCGGCCATGGTGACCTGGACTCCCGGCTTCGTGGGACAGTATAGCGGCGCTACCGTTGAGTATCGCGAGTCGGGCGACACCACCACCGCCTGGACCACTGTCGGCACCACCACCGCAACCTCTATGGGCATCACCGGCCTCGACACCCTCACCACCTACGATGTCCGCGTGCAGGCCACCTGCACCGATGGCGATGCCAATTGGGTCGTCTCCACTTTCACCACCTCGCCCTATCCCTGTGCCGTGATGGACACCACCAGCCTCATCGAGGACACCCTCGGCACTGGCACCGGCACCGACAGCTACTTCCCCACCTACTCGTTCTATGACTATTCGGTGTCGCAGCAAATCTACCTCGCCAGCGAGTTTGATGCGTCGGCTCTTGGCGGCGTGATTAACAAGATTGGCTTCCAGCTGAGCACCACCCCGGTGACCCGCACCTGGAACATTTATGTCTCCACCACTACTGCCAGCAGCCTCAGCAGTTCCTTCATCCCCGTCAGCGCCTCCGACCTCGTGTGGTCTGGCTCCACGGCCAGCCTCAACGGCAGCGGCTGGAACGAGATTGAGCTGCCCACCAACATCAGCCTCTCCGGCGACAATATCTTGGTCACCTTCCAGGATGTCACCGGCTCTTGGAGCAGCGGCAACTATGGCGTGGTTTCTTCCACCTCCAGCACCCTCTCCCGCTACATCTATCAGGATGGCTCCATGTACGACCCCACCAGCACCATTTCGGGCGGATACTATTCAAACAGCCGTCTGAATATGTACTTCAAGGGCGGCACCTGCCTGCAGTATGAGACCTGCCCCGCTCCTATCGTCACAGTCGGCAGCACCGATGTCGACGAAGTCAGCCTCAGCTGGGTGCCCGGCGGCTCCGAGACCTCTTGGAGAGTCTATTACCGCGCCGCGGCTGACACCGTCTATACCCTATCCGGCAACACCTCCGCCACCAGCTACGTAATCAGCAACCTCAATGCCAGCTCTGAATACTACTTCAAGGTGGTCTCTCTCTGCGACACCGTCTCTGAAGGCGGCGCTGCCGAGGTCTCCTGCTGGACCGCTTGCGGCCTCGTGGCAGTTCCCTTCTTCGAGGACTTCGAGAACGAGCCTAACGGCCAGGTGTTCAACCGTCCCTGCTGGGTCTCCGGCACCACCAACCTCGGCTCGACCTATCCCTACCCGCTGGTCATCCAGCTCCAAGGCGACCCCAACCAACTGGTCCTACTCTACAACGGTGCCTATCTCGTGCTGCCTGAGTTCAATGCCCAACTTAACACCCTCCAGGCACGCTTCACCTTCGTGCAGGGCGGCACGGGCGTGCGCCTGATGCTCGGCCTGCTCGACAACTTGAACGACCCCATTTCTTCGGTCCACCCCTTAGACACGCTCATCCGTTCCGACATGGACCCGGTCAACACCTCTGTCACCGTCATCTATCCCTTCGACCAGCTCGGCGACACTGTCCACGGCCATATCGTCTTCTACGATGCCTGGAGCGACAACTACAGCTTCATCGACAACCTCAACATCGAGGTCATCCCCAGCTGCACCAACCCCTCGGCGCTCACGGCTTCCAACGTCACCACCAACAGTGTTGACCTCGCCTGGAGCGACAACAACACCAGCGCCTCCTACATGATTGAGTACGGTCCCCGCGGCTTCGTCCTCGGACAGGGCACACGGGTCAACGCCACTGCGTCGCCCTACACGCTCGCCGGTTTGAACAGCAGCACCACCTACGAGGCCTACGTCTATGCCATCTGCGGCACCGACACCTCCATCGCCTCCAACTTTGCCCGCTTCACCACCGACTGCGACGTGCTCACCCTGCCCTACACGCAGAACTTCGACAACGTGCTCGAACCCGGCAGCACCGACAAGGTACTGCCCAACTGCTGGCACTATGTGATGACTAATGCAAGCTATTCGTCCAGCTCTTACTATCCCACCGCCTACTACCAGACTTCCTATTCGCAGTCGGGCGAGTACTGCCTGTGGCTCTACGGCGAAGCCCTCACCGTGCTTCCCGAAATGCCCACCACTGTCGATAGCCTCATGATTACCTTCCACGAGTACAACACCTCGCCCAGCTACTATAAGCTCATCGTCGGCGCCGTGGATTCCGTCACCCCGGGCTTTGAGGCCTCCTTCGTGGGTATCGACACCATCCAGTACGGCAGCGCCTACTCCTACGACCACCTGCTCTTCCTCAACAGCTATACCGGCAACGGACGCTATATAGCCTTCAAGAACTACTACCAGAACGGCGGCGCCGGCTACAGCTACCACTACATCGACGACATCGTGGTTGACTATGTGCCTTCTTGCATCTACCCGACCAACTACACCACCACTGGCGCCACCACCACCACTGCCGACATCGCTTGGCAGACCAGCAATGCCACCGACTACGAGTACGAAGTGGGTGTCCACGGCTTCACTCGCGGCACCGGCACATTCGACACCTGCAGCGGCCGTGCAGCCCATATCACCGGCCTCACCCGCGGCACCACCTACGATGTCTATGTCCGCGGCATCTGCGCCCCCGGCGACAGCAGCGACTGGAGCATGTACACTTTCAGCACCCTCAATGCCGACCCCGACACGCTGCCCTACATTTGCGACTTCACCGACACCACCCTCACCAACTGTGGTTTCGAGTTTGTCAACCACTCCACCAACAAGTGGTACTGCGGCAACGCTGCCTATCACACCACGCCCAACAGCCTCTACATCTCCAACGACAACGGGGCTTCTAACACCTACTCCACTTCCGGCGTGCAGGTGTCCTATGCTTATCGCGACATCATCATTCCTGCCGGCGAAATCTCCTACAGCTTCGACTGGCAGGCCTATGGCGAGTCCAGTTACGACTACCTCCGCGTATGGCTGGCGCCTGTCGGATTCCAGTTCACCGCAGGACTGCTTCCCGATGGCTCTACCTCGACCTACAGCTACACCTCGTCCAACCCCGCCGGCTGGATTCCTCTCGACGGCGGCAGCAAGCTGAACTACCTCTCCGGCTGGCAGACTCGCAGCGGCGAAGCCACTGTGTCCACCGCCGGCACCTATCACCTCGTATTCATGTGGGGCAACGACGCCTCCGGCGGCACCCAGCCTCCCGCATCGGTTGACAACATCTCTATCTCGATGAACACCTGCCCGCGTCCCTATAATGTACACTCCACCTCGGTGGGCGCAACCGAACTTGAGGTTGACTGGACCGACATGGCTGTTGCCCAGTCGTGGCAGCTCCGCTATGCCAAGGTGGGCGGCGGCATCGACACTGTCATCAGTGTGGTCGCTCACCCCGTGCGTATCTACGGACTCGACACGCTGACCAACTACAACATCTACGTCCGCCCCATTTGCTCCAATGCCGACACGGGTCGCTGGTCCGGTGCCGTTCTCCTCGGCACCTCTCTCTGCGACAACTCCTCCATCGCCCTCAGCTACAATCCCACCTCGAGCACAACCTCCAGCAGCTATGCTCCTATCGGTTATTCCCTCTACAACTACAGCTACACGCAGACCCTCATCGACAGCGCGCAGATGGCTGCCGTCAATGGCGACATCGAGGCTTTCGCCTATTATGCCAACAGCATGACTTCGAACACCTACTACACCAACTGCGATGTCTATATGGCCAACGTGCCCGAGACCTCTCTCTCCAGCTTCATCCTCCCCGACACGACCAATCATGTCTTCGTGCAGGTGATGAATAATGCCACCCTCAACTGGACACAGACCGGCTGGACCACTTTCGTGTTTGACACCACCTTCACTTGGGACGGTCACAGCAATGTGCTCTTTGCGGTGAACCGCAAGCACGGAAGCTATTCTTCCAGCAGCTCCTTTGCAGCCCACTCCACTACCAGCACGCGGACGCTGTATGTCTATGACGACGGCAGCGCCTACAACATCAACAGTCCCGGCAGCGGTTCCACTGGCAGCTATGTGGCTGACCTCCGCTTCATCGCTTGCGGCGGCGCAGTTTGCCCTGTCCCCGTGGTGACCAACACCACCTACGACTACGAGTCCGCCACCGCCACTTGGACGGGCACCGGCAGCCAGTACGAGGTGGCCATCAAACAGACGGTGGCCTCCACTTGGCCCACCGAGACCGCTGTGACGGGCAACACCTACACTTTCTCGAACCTCTTGCCCGCCACCAACTACACCTACCGCGTCCGTCAGGACTGCTCTTTGGACACCCTCGGCTACTCCGAGTGGAGAGAGGTGCAGTTCACCACCGACAGCCTGCCCTGCTTCGCTCCCGACAGCCTCACGGCTACGGTGCTTGACAACACCAACGCCATCTTCAGCTGGCAGCGTCATGCGGGCGCTTCGGAGAACAACTGGGAAATCCACGCTTGGAATACCAGCGGCTTCGACACCCTCGTCAGCGTCACCGGCGGCGTGCCTTCGGCCACCGTCACCGGCTTCACGGCCGGCGTGACCTACAATGCCGCTGTCCGCGCCCTCTGCGGCAATTCGGGCTCCATTGAAGGCGAGTATGGCGACACCATCCAGTTCACCATGGCCACCTGCCCCGACGTCGTCAACGCC
>DCJB01000064.1 GCA_002317325.1 Bacteroidales bacterium UBA1711 | reverse complement strand
CAGGAGTGGATACGGTCTTGCCCTCCACAAGATCCTTTATCTCCCGCAGCTGGCGTTCCTGCATTTCCACGAGGTATTCGAGCGAATCGATGGTCTGGGCGTTGCGGAAGGTCTGCTCGGTCATTTCGTGGTTGACATACCCCGGAATGAGGTTGTGGATGGGGGTGAAGGCGATGAGGAGCGAGGTGATGAGGACGAGGACGACGGCGCTCACGCCCACCGCCACAAGGAAGTTGACCCCCGTGAGCTGGAGCGAGAATTTCTCCTTGTAGGTGTCGGAATCCATCACCACCAAACGGTGCTTGTGCCGAATCTCCTCGCTAAAATTCTTCCACATGTCAAAGAGGCGCAGCCGCACGGCCGCGCCTCTTTGCTTTTTGGAATCGTTTGTATGCCTGCTCTCCATTAGAAGAACTTGTTGCGCTGGTCAACAATGGTGGCGTTGTCCTGCAGCACCTGCTGCACGCCGCGCATCTTCTGCATATAGCCCTGATTGTAGCGGCTGCGGATGGCGGCGGGGTCGGCGGCTTGCTGGGGTTTCGCCTTGGCGTTGACGGTGAACATATACACGCCGCTGGCGCCCTGCACGGGGCCCACAAGCACGTTGGCCTTCGAGGCGGCTATAGCACCCTGAATCTTGGGCTCCATGCCGTACTGGGCAAGGTAGAAGTCGTTGAACGAAACGCTGTCAAGCGTGTCGATGGCCAGTTTCATCTTGGCGGCGACGGCGGAAAGGCCCGCGGCGCCGTTCTTGGCCTCTTCAAAGCGGGCCTTGAGCAACTCGGCCTTCTTCTCAATCCGCACGGGGTTCTCTATGATGGTGCGAGTCTGGTCGAGGGTCGCATAGCCCTTCTCATAGATGTCCTTGAGCGAGACCACAATGTACATATCGTCAGCCTCGAAAATCTGGTCGGCCACAGCGCCTTTCTCGGTCTTCTCGTTGTAAGCCCACTGGACTATGCTGCGGGCATTGTTGATGCCGGCGATGGAGTAGGTCATGGCGCTCACCATGGCGTTGCGCATCTGGAGGTTCTCGGCCTGGGCGGCAGCGGTCATTTCGGCCACGGTGCGGTTGTTGCCGGCAAACTTATTGGCCTCGTTATAGATGTTGCGGGTAGTGCCCTCGGAGGGGACGATGGGACGGACGATGTTGGCCACACGATATTTCATGTTCGGAGCGGTCTTGCCCGTCACCTTCACCACAAAGTAGCCCACCTCGTTGGGGTGGCGCACCACAAAGACATCGCCCACAGCGGCACTGACGACATCTTCGTTGAGGAAGCCGTAGCCGCCGTCAAGCTGCCACTCCATGTCGCCGTCGGTCTGCGACTTCTGCGGGTCGTCGGAGTACTTGGCAACGGCCTGTTCAAAGGTCATGGCGCCGCTCTTGACAACATTCAGCACGCTGTCGGCAAGCTGTTTTGCCTGTTCGTCGCCGCGGGTGACATTGCCGCCCACCTTGCTGTTGAAGATATAGATGGCGCTGGCACGGATGCTGTCGGGGCGGTTGGCTGCCTTCAGCACCTTGGCCATCATCCACTCGTTGCCCACAATGCGGGGCGAAATATACGAACCCACACCGGCAGAGCGGATGGCGGAATCCATTGGCGAGGGAAAGTCGGAGGCCTTGACGTAGGCGGAGTCGTAGCTGCGGTTGCTCTCGGCGTTGACAAAGAAGATGATCTCGTCGTCGCCCACCTCACGAAACTCCTCCCAAGTCTTCTCCACCTCGGCCTGAATCTTATCCATGTCCTGCTGGGTGGGGGCGATGGGATAAACCACATAGTTGAGTTCGCGGAGCTCCTCGCGCAGACGGAACTCGGCTTTGTGCTTGTTGTAGTAGTTCTTGTAATCCTCGTCGGTGAGCGTTACCTCGTTGTCGGCCACAGACTGATAGGAGGCATTGACGGCGCAGACGTTGCACAGTTCCGAACCCATGGCGGCCAACTGCTTGGCTATGGCGTTGGGCATATAGAATCCGCGGCTGATGAGGGTGTTGTACTTCTGCTGCTTGCGGTCGGACTTGACGGCCTTTTCAAGGTCGAGCCACTGGAGGCGCTGGGCGGTGTCGAGGGACTCGAAGTTATCGACATAGTACTGAATCGACTGGGTCTGATACTGCCCGGTCTTGGGGTCGGTGAAAGCCTGACGGAGGTAGGGGTGGACGAAGTTGCCCACATACATATCGCTCACCTCGGCGGGGCTGACGGTGAGGCCGAGTTCCTCGAATTGCTCGTCGGTGAGGGTCTCGCCCACGAGGGTCTGCCACACCTGATCGCGCAGCTGAAACTCCACGTCGGCGGGTATCTGGGTCACGCCCTGCTGCCGCTTGTAGTTCTCCATGGCCTGATCGGCGAGTTCGCTAAAGTGCTGGTAGGTGATGGTGGTGCCATTGATTTTGCCCATGTCCGGGAGTCCGCGCTGATTCTTAGTCAAGTCGCCAATGATGAAGGCGACGATAGCGATACCGACTACGGCAACCGCAATCCAGGAGTGTTTTCTGATGTTTCCTATTATTCCCATATTGAGTTATTTTATTTTTGATACTCTATAGTTCACGCTTTTAAGCGTGCAAAGTTACAAAGTTTTTTCAGTGTAGCGAAATAATCAAAGAAAAAAAAATCCCCTATCCGTCATATACCACTATTTGCCAACGGGTTAATGTGGCATTTTATTTCCCATCCAATGCGTCGAAAGCGAAGGGAAGGAGGCTGTTCGTGCCCCGTAGCAGCCGAATTTCGCCGCCGCCGAGGCAGATGAGCACGACCATGGGGCGGCCGGCAATGCCCTCGGCCTCGGCCATCACCTGACGGCACGCCCCGCAGGGCGAGGCCTCAACGTAGCGCCCGTCGGCATCGCGTCCCGCCACAGCCAGCGCCCGGACGGGGCAGCAAGGAAAGCGGTGCATGGCCGAAAAGAGCGCCACCCGCTCGGCACACAGACCCGAGGGATAGGCCGCATTCTCTTGGTTGCTGCCCGTGACGATGGACCCGTCGCCAAGCAGCACGGCTGCGCCCACGCAAAAGCGGGAATAGGGAGCGTAGGCCGAGTCCGCGGCCCCGCGCGCCTCCTGCACCAACGGCTGCCACTCGGCGGGCAGCTCCGATAGCGACGCATAGTCGCAGTAGTCAATTGTCAGCTGTTTCTGTATCATCTTGCAGTGCCTTTGTCCGGGCCCCGCCCACCACAGAGG
>DCJB01000115.1 GCA_002317325.1 Bacteroidales bacterium UBA1711 | reverse complement strand
GTGGTGAGCACGAGCAGCGAGCAGATGATGATGGAGAAGAAGATGACCGAGTAGGTGACGTTCTTTATCAGCGTGGCGCCGGGGATGACGAGGCTGCCGGCGGCCAGGTTCACCTGTTCGGGAATGGATGCCAGCACGGCTGCCACCAGGCCCTTGGGCACCATCATCGAGACGGTGAGGCGGTCCTGCAGGGTGTTGCGCCGTCCCACGCTGAAGATGATGAGGAAACGCAGGACGTAGATGAGCAGGGCGATGCCCGCCCCGTAGAGCAGTGAGGAGAGGTTGTTGAACGGTATGCAGATGCCGATATAGACGAAGTAGAAGGTCTTGAGCAGGAAGATGAGTTCCTTGAAGAAGCTCTTCTCGTTGTCTTGCAGCGGGGTCATGCTGTGGGTTTTCGAGTTCTTGAGGAAAGAGAACTCGAAGTAGGAGTGGTTGCCCAGCACAATGCCGAAAGCCAGTGCGGCGATGGCGCCGCTGAAGCCCAGCACCTCGCAGAAGCCGTAGAGGAAAGAGACGAAGGCGGGCGTGAGGAAAAGCGAGTGCTGCTTCCGGCGGATTCGGTCCATAAAGGTGGACCACACAATGCCGCCCGACGTGCCGATGAGCAGCGCCATGAGCAGTGCCGAGAATATGCGTCCCACAGCCGGCCCTATCTGCACCGAACCCATCTTGCAGCCCTCGATGATGGCGAGGGAAAGTATGATGCTCAATACGCCCGAAATGGCCGATTCGAGGGTGAGTGTGACGCGGGTCTTCTCGCTCACCTTCATCTGCCGCACCAACGGGATGACGATGGCGGCGGCGGTGCCCGATACCATCACCCCGAAAAGCAGTGCGGGGTAGAACTGGAGGTGCATCCAATAGTAGGCCGCCGCTGTGACGGCCGCCATGGTCAGGAAATAGCAGAGGAAAGTGACCTGCACCACCCCCGTCCAGAAGCGGTGGACGGTGTTGATGTTCAGGTCCACTCCGCTGTCGAAAAGGATGGTGAGCAGTGTGAGGCCGCCGAGGAAGGGGCCTACGTTGTCGAAGTCGGCCGCCGAAACCAGCCCTGTGGCCGGGCCCACCGCCAAGCCGATGACCATGAGCAGCAGCACGTCGGGTATCCGTCGCCGGCTGAACCAGGCGTTGAACACATGGGCGAGGAAGATGAGCAAGCCGAAGAAGATGTAGGTCATATCGTTTGGTGGAATGGTTGTCGGGCGTGGGCGGTGCTCAGTAATCTATTTCGGGCAGTATTCGGCGGAGCAGCTCGAGGTTGGGGTTGGTGCGGCACATGGCGTCGTATTTGTCGAGTGGCCTGTAGATGGCGTCCTCCTTCTCCTCGCGCACCACTTCGATGCGGCAGTTGAGCTGCGGCCGTGCCGCCTTCTCTCGCAGGAAGGTGAGCAGCCGGATGAGGTGGGGGCGAATCTCCGAATCGTTATAGCTGCTGGGTACCAGTATTCTGAAGTTGTCTTCGTCGTCGTAGGCAATGGGTCGGTTGGTCAAGGCATCGCACAGCTTGGGGTCGGTCTTCTTCAGTTCTTCGAGCAACAGGTTCCACAACTCGCGCAGCCGTTCCTCAGAGAGCGGCGGCGGGGGCGGGGCGGCATGAGGAACCGCGGCCGCGGGCGGAGCCGACAGACACTTGAGCGATACGCCGCCCACGCGGCGCACCGAGCGGGACGGTGCGGCGGACGCGGTATCTCCTTCGGCGGCAGGACTGGCGGGACTGGCAGGACTGGCGGGACTGGCAGGACTGGCGGGTTGGGGGGCTGTGACGGGCTGCGGGGCAGACGGGGGCGTTGCCGCGGCGGCGGGGCACGCACTGTTGCCCGGCGCCGCGGGAGGCGTCGGAGCGGCAGCGGCACCGTGTCTCGCCAGCGGCGCCCTTGCAATCTATGTGTTCATGGCGGCGGCCATCTTCATGAGGGCCACCTCAACAAACAGCCGTTTGTTTCCGGCTTCGCGGTAGCGGTATTCGCAGTCGGACGAAATATCGAGCAGCCGCAACAGCAGCGCCAGTCCGCACGCCAGCGCCTGTTCGCCGAAGCGGGCGCGGGCCGACTCGCTGACCTCCAACAGGCAGTGGGTGGAGGGGTCGAGCGCCACCATCAGGTTGCGCAGGTGTTCGCTCAGTCCCGTCACGAAGTGCTGTCCCTCGAAGCCTTTTTCCACCACCTCCTCGTAGAGCAGCAGCGACTGGGCGATGTTGCCTGTCCGCAGGTACTCCACCAAGCGGAAGTAGTACTCGCTGTCCAGCAGGTTGAGGTTTTGGTTGCACAGCTCGCGGGTGAGGTTGCCTTGGGTGAAGCTCACCAACTGGTCGAAAATTGACAGAGCGTCGCGCAGACCGCCCTCGGCCTTGCGGGCGATGATGTGGAGGGCTTCCTCCTCGTAGGCCGTGCCTTCGCGCTCGGCTATAGAACGCAGGTGGGCCACGATGTCCTCGCTCTGAATCCGCTTGAAGTCGAACACCTGGCAGCGGGAGAGTATGGTGGGTATGATTTTGTGCTTCTCGGTGGTGGCGAGGATGAATTTGGCGTAGGTCGGCGGTTCTTCGAGGGTCTTGAGGAAGGCGTTGAAGGCGGCTGCCGAAAGCATGTGCACCTCGTCGATGATATAGACCTTGTATCGGCCGGTCTGCGGCGGAATATAGACCTGCTTCACCAGTTCTCGGATGTCTTCCACCGAGTTGTGCGACGCTGCGTCCAGTTCAAAGATGTTCATTGACGAGCCGTCGGCGAAGCTGCGGCAGTTCTCGCACTGGTCGCAGGGCTCGATGTCGGGCGACAGGTTGGTGCAGTTGATGGCTTTGGCGAGGATGCGGGCGCAGGTGGTCTTGCCCACGCCGCGCGGGCCGCAGAACAGGAAGGCCTGGGCCAGCTGGTTGGTGCGGATGGCATTCTGCAAGGTGGTGGTGATATGCTGCTGCCCCACCACGCTCCCGAAGGTAGCCGGGCGGTATTTACGTGCTGATACAATGTAGTTTTCCATCTTCCGAAGGGTCTAATAGAGACTGCAAAGATACACTTTTTTTTTCAAATTTCAAAATTCTCTCGTCCCGCCCTTGGCGGCGGGACGAGAGAATTAAGAATTAAGAGTTAAGAATTAAGAATTAAGAGTTAAGAATTAAGAGTTATTGCTTTCGGTGTGTGTTGGTGTTTTTGGGGTGGGGCAGCGGTGGCGGCGGGGGGTGGGGGGGCTAACCGATGAGGTAT
>DCJB01000024.1:3196-36440 GCA_002317325.1 Bacteroidales bacterium UBA1711 | reverse complement strand
TCGGGGTGCATATACAGGTCGCAGAGGTCTCTGTTGCGCGACCGCTCCGCATTGACGGCAATGCTCATGTACTGCGAAATCTGCTGCGGCAGCGAACGCATTTCGTCTATGCTGGTGGCCATCTTGTCCGACAAATCGACCCCTATCACCAAGTCGGCTCCCATCTCGAGGCACACGTCAACCGGGAAGTTGTTCACCAGCCCCCCGTCGGCCAGCAGCTTGCCCTCCCACTCCACGGGGGCGAACACCCCGGGAATGGCCATGCTGGAACGGATGGCTTTGGCAAAATAGCCCCGGTTGAGGATGACCGAGTCGCCGTTGAGTATGTTGGTGGCCACGCAGGCAAAGGGTATGGGCAGGTCGGAGAACTTGATGGAGTCGTTGTAGCCCACGCTCAGGCGGCTGAATAGGTTGATGAGGCTCGCCCCGTTGATGATGCCGCTGGGAAGGGTGGAAATCCAGTCGAACCCGGAGAGGTTGTTCAGTCCGAAGGCGATGTTGAGCAGGTATTTTGCCCGCTGCTCGCGCCCCGAGGCCGACTGGAAGGTGCGGTCCACGTTGTTGCTCATGTAGTAGGTCCAGTCCATTTCGGCTATCAGCCGCGCCATCTCGTCGGGCGTATAGCCGAGGGCATAGAGGCCGCCGATGATGGAGCCCATGCTGGTGCCGGTCACATAATCTACTGGGATTCCTACCTCTTCTAAGTATTTGAGTACGCCAATGTGTGCGGCTCCTTTGGCGCCGCCTCCGCTCAACGCCACGCCTATGCGGGGTCGCTGGCCCAAGGGGGGCGGGGTCTCCTGAGCTATTGCGGGTGTCATTGCCGCTGCAAGCAGCAGCAGGGTGAGCAGTTTTTTCATCTTTTTGGCTATGGGGTGTGGGCGGTGCCGGCGGCGGTTCAGTTCTTGACGATGCGGACAGAGGCCGTCTCGGCGCCGGAGACCACTTTCAGCGTATAGACTCCCGGGGCGAGGGCGGCGGTGGAAATCACCTCTTCGGGTTGGCGCAGGAGGAGGGAACGCACGAGGCAGCCCTTGACATCATACAGTGCCGCCCTGCCGGGCAGCGCCATCTGCGAGACGCAGACGGTCACCCGGTCGGAGGCCGGATTGGGAAACACGCGGCAGCCGGCCTTCTCGGCCATGGGGGCAATGCCTACAACGGTGGTGTCCTGTCGCAGCCAGAAGGAGAGCGAGTCGAAAACCACACGTTCCACCACGCCCCGTATGGTTGCGGCCTGTTCGGGGTCGAGTTCCTCGGGGGTGAAGGTGATTTCATTCGGGTTGCTGTGGAATATCATGGTGTAGAAGGCGCAGGCCCCGGCGTAGCTGCCAGCCATGGAGGGATGGCTCTCATCAGATTGGTAGAGCTCAATTTCTCTGTGGTTGAAGCGGATATTGCGCCACACCCGCCCCACGGGGCACACCGAGGCGTCGTTCTCCCGCGCCATGTACATATAGCGGGTGTATAGCATGCTGTCCATGCCCTCGTAGGTGCCCAGCACGGGGAAGTATTGGGCGTTGCGGCTGTCGCCGTTCTTGCGGCCCCAGGTCATGTAGAACATGGCCTCTCCGTCGGGGTTGCAGGCATACACCGAATCTACAAGTTCGGCTGCAAAGGGCAGACACTCCGCCTCCACCTGGCTCTGGGGGAACGAGGGCAGCTGGCTCTGCTCCTGCAGCACCACCACGTCCCAGCCCCCTTTGCGGATTAGGGTCATGGATTGGTTGCTGCAATGCTGCTCAAAGGTGCAGCCGCCCGGGGTGTTGCTCTGGTAGGTCATGTGGCACCCCGCACTCTCGGCTGCCTTTTGGACGAGCAGGGGCAGGTTGTTCACCTCGGTGTAGCTGTTGCCGATGAATAATACTTTCTTGGGGGCTTCTTGCGCCACCGCCGCAAAGAGGAGTCCGCACAGGACTGCCAGCGTCAATGTCTTTTTCATATTACGGTTTTTTATCGGTTATCGATTTGCTTTTTGTTCGCCATTTATCGAGTCGCTGGGGCCGAGTTCCTTCTTGGGCTTGCGCTCGGGAGGCACATAGTCGGGGCGGAACACTTTCCGCTGGGTGTATAGCAGCGCCGCCGCAAGCACGGCGCCCAGCACGTCGCTGATGGTGCAGCTGCTCCAAACGCCAGTCAGCCCGCTGCCGCCGCAGTTCTCAAAGATGACGGGGACGATGAACATCATCGGGATGAGGAAGATGACCTGTCGCGAGAGGCTGGTGACGATGGCAATCCAAGGCTTGTCGATAGACTGGAAGAACTGCGAGTTGGTGATGGTGAACCCGATGAAGGGGAACATGATGGTGAGGAAGCGGATGGCCGGCGTGGCAAGGGCTGTCAGCTCGGAGTCAGTGGTGAAGCAGCGCAAGATGGGCCCGGGCAGCAGGCAGCACGCCAGCATTCCCGCCAAGCCTGTCAGCACGCACACCCGCAGCGTCAGCCGGTAGGTCTGCCTGAGGCGCTGGGAGTGGCGGGCGCCGTAGTTGTAGCCGGCTATGGGCTGCATTCCTTGGCAGATGCCCAACAGCAGCATGAAGATGATAATGCTGGCCGAGTTGATGATTCCGTAGGCGCCCACCGCCATGTCGCCGCCGTAGCGTATCAGCTGGCGGTTGATGATGACGGCAACGCCCGAGGCGGCCAAGTTCATGGAGAAGGGACTGATGCCGATGGCCAATATATTGCGGAAGATGTACAGCTTGGGCTCCCAGCAGTGCCGCTTGAAGCGGATGAAGGAACTCTTCTTCACGAAGTGCGCGACCGCAAAGGCCGACGACACCGCCATGGAAATGGTGGTGGCCCAGGCGGCTCCGGCAATGCCCCACTGGAAGACGACGATGAAGAGCGCGTCTAACACGATGTTCAGCACCGCCCCTATCACCATTATCCACATCGACTTGTTGGGATAGCCCGAGGCTCGGATGAGGCTGGCGAGGTTGAAGGTGAGGGTGGTGAGGAACATCCCCGGCATCACTATCTCCACATAGTCGCGGGCGTAGGCTATGGTGGCATCCGACGCCCCGAAGGCGTGGAGGATGGGGTCCATGAACAGGTAGGTGGCGGCCACAAAGAGAAACCCGAACAGGAAGGTGAGCAGCATACTGTTGCCCAAAATCTTCTCCGCCCAGCGCACGTCTTTCCGGCCCAGCACTATGCTCATTCTCGCCCCCGACCCGGCGCCCACCAACGATCCGAAGGCGTGCACCACATTCATCACCGGCAGTGTGATGGCCAAACCGGCGATGGCCAGCGCCCCCACATACTGGCCGAGGAAGACCCGGTCCACAATGTTGTAGATGGAGGAGATGACCTGGCTGACGACGGCCGGCAGGGCATATATCCACAGCAGCCGCGGTACGCTCAGCGTCTCAAGTTCTTTGGTCTTATCTACTGTCTCTGACATTCAAACTGTTTATTCTGTGTTTATTCGGGGCGGGCGGTCTGCTTCACCCTCTTCTGCAAGGCGCAGAAGGCGTTGTAGGCCACAAACCCGCTGGCAGTCTCTATGGACGACTCATCTACCATGAGGTTGGGGCGGTGGAGGTTGCAGAGCGGGGTGCCGGGCGTGTGGATGCCCACGCGGAAGTAGCACGACGGTATCTTCTGCCCGAAGAAGGCGAAGTCCTCGGCCGTCATGCGCAGCTCGAGCCACTCCACGTTCTCGGCGCCTAAATAGGCGACCCCGTTGTCATGCGCCTGCTGGGTGCAGTCGTCGTCGTTGATGACGGGGGGATAGCCATAGTCGATAAACAGGTCGCACTCGCCGCCCATGCTCTCGGCTATGCCGCAGCTGATGCGGCGTATCTTCTCGTGGCAGTCCAACCGCCACTGGGGGTCGAAGGTGCGTATGATGCCCTCCATCTTCACCTCGTCGGGTATGATGTTGGTGCGTCCTTCGCCATTTATCTTTCCGAAACTCAGCACGGTGGGCATCATCGGCGCCGCATTGCGGCTCACTATCTGCTGCAGCGCCACCACTATGTGCGAGGCTATCAGAATGGGGTCGGTGCTCAGGTGGGGAGTGGCTCCGTGGCCCCCGCACCCTTTCACGGTCCAGTATAGCTCGTCGGTCGAGGCCATGTAGCGTCCCTTTTTCATGCCTATCTTCCCGCAGTCCATCTCGGGCAGACAGTGGAAGGAGTATATCTCGTTGGGCATCACCTCGTCGAAGAGGCCGTCGTCCATCATCATGCGGGCGCCCCCGGGGTATTTCTCTTCCGAAGGCTCGAAGATGAACAGTATGCTGCCGCACAGCTGCTCTCTTATGGCGGTGAGTATCTTGGCTGCCCCGAGGAGCGAACTGGTGTGCATATCGTGGCCGCAGGCGTGCATCACGCCGGGATTTTCCGAGGCGAAGGGCAGCCCCGTGGCCTCGGCAATGGGCAGGGCGTCGTAGTCCGCCCGCAGGGCCACGCAGTAGTCGTCGGGCGCTATGCCGCCCCGCAGCAGGGCGGCCACTCCCGTCTTCCCTATCCCGACGCGGGGGGCGAGGCCCATCTCCCGCAGCCGGTCGGCCACAAAGGCCATGGTGCCGTACTCTTCCTGGCTCAGCTCGGGGTGGCGGTGCAGCCAGCGGCGCCACTCTGTCACGGCGGCGCTGTTGGCTTTGGCAAGGTTCTTTATTGTGTCAATCATGTAGTTGTGCAATAGTGGCAGTCGGAAGCGTCGGCACCGCCCTTCTGCCCGGGGCGGTGCGAGGGGATTGTCATACGATGTCTATCATCATGAAGTTGGTCTGCCCCGGTACGGGCTCGGAGTGGAAGCCGCCGGTGGTGATGATGATTTCGCCCGGCTTCATGTCTAACCAATCCACCGCCTTGCGACGGCAGCGCTCCAGCATGGTGTCGAGGAACTCAAACCCGTCGAAGTTCTGCGAATAAACGCCGTAGTTGAGCGAAAGGCTCCGCTCCACGTGCGGGTCGTGCGTGACGGCCATGATGGGGCAGCGGGGCTCCAGATTGCTGATTCGGCGGGCACTGGTGCCCGACGTGGTGGGAACGATGATAAGGCTTGCCTTCAAGTGGTTGGCGGTGGATGCCACATTGCGGCACATGGCTTCGGCTATGGAGGTCAAATCCTCGTTGGCAAACACGTTGGAATAGACGTGCGAGTCCTCGATATGCTCACAAATGCGCGCCATATATTCCACTGCCTCCACAGGGTACTCGCCCGTGGTTGTCTCGCCCGACAGCATCACCGCGTCGGTTCCCATATACACCGCGTTGGCTATGTCGGTCACCTCGGCGCGGGTGGGGCGTATGTTGTGCTTCATGCTCTCCAGCATCTCGGTGGCGATGATGCAAATCTTGTGGTGCTGGCGGCAGCTCTTGACTATGCGCTTCTGATAGATGGGCAGGTCTTCCATCGGGGCCTCCACCCCGAGGTCGCCCCGAGCCACCATGATGCCGTCGGCCGCCTCCGCTATCTCTTCTAAGTTCTTCATGCCCGTCTGGCTCTCTATCTTGGCAATGAGCACCATGTCGGGGCGCTCTTCCCGCTCCACCAGCTCGCGCACCTGCCTGATGTCGTCGGCCGACGAGACGAAGGAGCAGGCGATGAAGTCGCCGTCGTGGTGGCAGGCGTAGGCGATGTCTTTGCGGTCGGTGTCGGACAGGAAGGGCATCTCGAGAAACACGCCCGGCACGCTGATGCTCTTTCGGCTCTCAAAGCAGCCGCCCTTCTCTATCCGGCAGGTCACGCCGTCGGCTTCGCAACTCGCCACCACCAGCTCCATCAACCCGTTCTCCAAGAGAATGCGGTTGCCCACAGACAGCCTGTCTATGGTATCGGGGTGGTTGAGCGAAAACCGCTCGGCGTCGCCCTCCACTGTCTCCCGCACTATGCGTATGGTCTTGCCCTCCTTCAGCAGGGCGCCGCCCTCCACCATCTGGCCGTTGCGCAGCTCGGGACCTTTGGTGTCGTACATGATGCCGATGACGTGGCCGGTGCGGCGGCGCACCTCCTTCACCGTGGCCACGGCAGTCACCTTGTCTTCCTCGGTGGCGTGGGAAAAGTTGATTCGGGCCACGTTGGCTCCGGCAAGCACCATCTTCTCAAACACGTCGGGGCTGTTGCTGGCAGGCCCTATGCTGGTCACTATCTTTGTCTTCTTCATGAGGTAATGCTTATTCTTGTTTCTGTATCAGTATCTCGGTGGGGCAGCCCTCGATGATTTCGATGGTCTGCTTGCCGTCGGCCTGAATGCTGTCGGCCAAGGTCAGCTCGGTGCACAGCACCTCGCTGCAGATGTAGTCCCGGTGGGCTTCCACTGCCGAGTCCCACTCGCCGTGCAGCAGCTGCACGCGTATGCGGTCGGTCACATCAAAGCCCTCTTTGCGGATGTTCTGTATGCGGTTGACCAGCTCGCGGGCTATGCCCTCGGCCTTCAGGTCGTCCGACACCACGATGTCCAACGCCACGGTGAGGCTGCCTTCGTTGGCCACCACCCAGCCGGGGATGTCCTGCGTGGCTATCTCCACGTCGCCGAGGAGTATCTCTACCGGCTGCCCCTCCACGGTGAGCCGCCGGCTGCCCGTGGCTTCGAGGGCGTTGATGTCCTGCTGCGTGAACTGCTGTATCTCGGCGCTGATGGCCTTCATGATTTTGCCGTAGCGGGGGCCGAGGGTCTTGAAGTTGGGCTTTATGCGCTTGACGAGGATGTCGTTGTCGGGCGAGAGGAACTCGATGCCTTTGATGTTCAGCTCCGTGCAGATGAGGTGGCTCACGCGCTCTATCTGCTGGCGGAACGCCTCGCTCTGCACGGGCAGCATGATTTTGGCCAACGGCTGGCGGACGCGCAGGTTGCTCTTCTTGCGGAGCGAAAGCCCCATGGAGCATATCTTCTGCGCCAGCTGCATACGCTCCTCCAAGGCCTTATCGACCAGCTCGGCGCGGTATTCGGGAAAGCCGAGGTGGTGCACCGACTCCGCCGCATGGCGGCGGGTCACGCCGTTGAGGTCGCGGAACAGCCGCTCGCTGAAGAAGGGGGCTATGGGCGACATCAGCCGCGCCAGGGTCTCAAGGCAGGTGTAGAGGGTCTGGTAGGCCGACACTTTGTCGTCCGTCATGTCGCCCTTCCAGAAGCGGCGGCGGCACAGCCGCACATACCAGTTGCTGAGGTTCGCATCCACAAACTCCTGTATGGCGCGCCCGGCGCGGGTGGGCTCGTAGTCCTCAAACGACTCTTCCACCGTCTTCACCAGCGTGTTCAACTCGCTCAGTATCCAGCGGTCGATTTCGGGCCGCTCGGCTATGGGCAGGTCGGCCTGCCGGTACTCAAAGCCGTCTATATTGGCATAGAGGGCGAAGAAGCTGTATGTGTTGTAGAGGGTGCCGAACAGCTTGCGGCGCACCTCATCCACCCCTTCTACGTCGAATTTCAGGTTGTCCCACGGCTGGCTGTTGGTTATCATATACCAGCGGGTGGCGTCGGGCCCCTGCTTGGCGAGGGTCTCAAAGGGGTCAACGCCGTTGCCCAACCGCTTGGACATCTTGTTGCCGTTCTTGTCCAACACCAAACCGTTGCTGATGACGTTGCGGAATGCCACGCTGTCGAAGCACATGGTGGCTATGGCGTGGAGGGTGTAGAACCAGCCGCGGGTCTGGTCCACCCCTTCGGCTATGAAGTCGGCGGGGAACTGCTCCGCCTTCAGCGGCTCGCCCATGTAGTGGATCTGGGCGTAGGGCATCGCCCCGCTGTCAAACCACACGTCTATCAGGTCGGGCTCGCGCATCATCTTCCTGCCGCTGCCCGACACCAGCACCACGTGGTCGATGTAGGGGCGGTGCAGGTCGAAGGAGGCGCTGCGGTAGGGGTTGTCGGCCATGAAGCCGGCGGCCACGGACTTGTCTATCTCCTCCCGCAGCTGCTCCACGCTGCCTATGCAGATCTCTTCCCGCCCGTCTTCGGTGCGCCAGATGGGCAGCGGGGTGCCCCAGTAGCGGCTGCGGCTCAGGTTCCAATCCACTATGTTCTCCAACCAGTTGCCGAAGCGCCCCGTGCCGGTGGCCTCGGGCTTCCAGTTGATGGTCTTGTTCAGCTCTATCATCCGCTCCCGCAGGGCGGTGGTGCGTATGAACCAGCTGTCCAACGGGTAGTAGAGCACCGGCTTGTCGGTGCGCCAGCAGTGGGGGTAGCTGTGGGTGTGCTTCTCGCTCTTGAACAGCTTGCCCTGCTCCTTCAGCATCACCACTATCTCTATGTCTAAGCTGATGTCTTTCTCGCCCTTGGCGGGGTCGAAGGCGTTTTTCACAAACTTGCCCGCATACTGGCCGTAGGTCTCGCGGTCCACGTTGGCGGCCGCCCATGCGGGGTCTAAGTCGTCCATGCTCCAAAACTTGCCCGTGCGGTCCACCATGGGGGCCTGCTTGCCGTCGCGGTCATACATCAGCAGGTCGCCGATGCCGCCCTTCTTGGCCACCCGCGCGTCGTCGGCGCCGAAGGTGGGGGCTATGTGGACTATGCCCGTGCCGTCCTCGGTGGTCACGTAGTCGCCCAGTATGATGCGGAAGGCCTCGCCCGCCTCGGCGGGACGGTGGGTCTGCTCGGCGGCGTTCACCACCGTGGGCTTCACCCACGGGATGAGCTGTTCGTAGCCTATCCCTTCGAGGGCTGCCCCCTTGCACCCGCCCAGCACCTCGCAGTGCAGCAGCTTCGACTTCTCCTCGGGCTCGCCCTCGGTGAAGAAGCCGCCCATCAGCGGCCGCGCCATGATGACGCGGCAGGGCTCCCCCGTGTAGGGGTGGACGGTCTGCAGCAGCACATAGTCGATGGCGGGACCCACGCACAGGGCCGTGTTCGAGGGCAGCGTCCACGGCGTGGTGGTCCAGGCAATGGCGTAGGTACTCTCCCCTTCGGCGGCGGCGGCGCCGAAGGCTTCGGCTATGCGGCGCTGCGAGGCGGCCTCGGTCTTGAACATCGCCACGCAGGTGGTGTCCTTCACGTCTCGGTAGCAGCCCGGCAGGTTCAGCTCGTGGCTCGACAGTCCGGTGCCGGCGGCGGGACTGAAGGGCTGTATCGTGTAGCCCTTATAGAGCAGCCCCTTGTCGTAGAGCTTCTTCAGCAGGAACCACAGGGTCTCTATGTACTCGTTCTCAAAGGTGATATAGGGGTGCTTCAGGTCCACCCAGTAGCCCATCTGACGGGTCAGCTCGTCCCACAGGTCTTTGTATTTCAGCACCTCGGTGCGGCACGCCTTGTTGTACTCATCTACCGAAATCTTCTTGCCGATGTCCTCCTTGGTGATGCCGAGGCTCTTCTCCACGCCAAGCTCCACGGGCAGCCCGTGGGTGTCCCAGCCCGCCTTGCGGTCCACATGATAGCCTTTCATCGACTTGTAGCGGCAGAATACGTCTTTGATGGTGCGGGCCATCACATGATGGATGCCCGGCTTCCCGTTGGCCGACGGAGGTCCGTCGTAGAACACGAATGAGGGATGCCCCTCGCTCAGTTTCTGCCCTTTCTCAAAAATCTCGTTCTCCTCCCAAAAGCGGCGAATCTCCTCGCCAATCTGGGTCATGTTAAGCTGTTTGTACTCCTTGTACTTCATCAGTTGCTAAATATATATACTGCGTCAATAGACGCTAAGTTCATAAACTCAGCCTCTTGCGCCCGACAGGCGCAAGGCTTTCACCCTGCAAAGATACAAAAAAATCTCGGCACCGCCGACTTTTTCCGCACCGTGCTGCAATCATTTTGCCCTCTTTATGCCCGGGTGCTTGGGTTCCCGCTCAGAGGTCGATTGTGGCGGTGGGAAAGAACACGAACTTCAGGGCTCGAAACTCCTCCATTTCGTCCTTCATGTTGTAGTTGAAGTGGGGATGGGCTGCGTTCTTGAGTTGGTCCACTGCGTCGGCATTGCCGCCTTTCTGCACGTCCTTCAGTTCGATGAAGGCTATCCGCCGTTCTGAGTCGCTCAGCAGCATACCGTCGCACGACCGCTCCTGCACTGCGCCGTTTTCTTTGTACAGCTTGATGTTGCGGTCTATGGGTACAAACTGGAAGTCAATGCCCGAAGGATTGTTGATGGTGGCGTTCCAGCGGACGGACGTATCGGAGGTGGTGAAGGCGGGCTGCCCGTTCTCGCCATCTACTATGCCGCGGCGGACTTCGGCTCGGGGCGGCTCGGTGCGGTACTCCTGCTTCAGAAAGTTCGCCTTACTCATTGCGGCTTTCTATTTCTACCAGTTGGGCATAGACTATGTTGCTTTTCATCAGCGCCTCGTTGAGGTAGTTCTCGTCCGATGGCAGGCCGTGGAGGGTGGGCAGCGACACTATGCTGCCCTCGGGGGTCAGCTGGAAGACGGACACGCTGCGTCCGTCAATTTGGGCCTCACGGGGGACGAGGGCATCCACTTCCTCCCGTTCCAAGTCGTCGGTGACAGCACTGGATACCATGCGGGCTTTGATACACATCATCAAGCGGTTCAGCAGGTAGGGGCTGTGGGTGGTGACAATCAGCTGGTTTTCTCCTTGTGCCGAATACTCTATCAACTTGTCCAACAGCATTTGCTGCGAGTCGGGGAAGAGGTTCTGTTCGGGCTCTTCCACTATGCTCACCATCCGCCGGCTGACGTTGCCGGACAGTTTCTTGACAAGCCTCGCCCTCGTTTCGTCGTCGAGGGTGTCGTCTTCCAGCAGCCGGTTGATACGCTCGTCAATGACCGCCTTTTCCTCGGCCGAAGACCTGGAGTACTCCAAGTCCTTCCCTTGTGAAGTGACCTCGTAGAGGTGGCGGAGTGTGACATATAGCGGCGCGACCGACTGCAGACCGCTTGCCGCTCGGCTGAGGCGCACCCGGTAGCCGTCCGACACAATGCTGCCTATCTGATTCAGAATGTCGTAGCGGAAACGGACGTTGCAGACGGGCAGTTCCACCTCGCCGTCCAACGACTGACACGCAGTCCGATAGTCTTGCAGCAGGGTAGAAAGCGACTCGGGCATACCCTTTATTGACGAACTCCGCTCTATCACGCCCAGCAGGTTGCGCTCGGCGGGATAGTACATTATCTGCGGACGCTGGTAGTTGACATCGTCAATGGTGGGAATCACCTCGAACCGCCCCTCGTGGAACAGGAACTCATACTCCTGACCCAGAAAGTGGAGCAGGGTGTCGGGCTGCACATAGCCGTCAATCCCGTGGTAGGCCAGCAGCTGCCTCACAAAGCGATTGTACAGCTGCATGTATTCCTCAGAGAAGTCCCCGCGGACGAGAGCCTTCTCAAGCCACAGGAAGGTGGAGAACAACTTGGCCACAGTGCTTTTCCCCGTTCCCTGTGTCCCGCAAAACACGGTCAACTGGTTGAGCGGCACATATCCCCCTTCCGCGGCATACCCCTCTCGTATCGGACCAAAGTTCTTGACTTTTAATCTATAGGTAAACATGATTCAGATGATATTTACAGTACGGTTGACACCCGCCACAGGCTGGTAAACGCAGAATTGCCCCAATTATTGCGGAGTCGGCATTCTGATGGTGGGAAGTGCAGAAAGTAGGGGGGGCATCGACCTACAACTATCTGTTCGACCTCAAGATTTCCTGTATCCTCGAAACAACGAAAGGTGGTAGTTGCCCAACAGTATTTTTATATTCGCCCTTTCTATCTCCCGCCATTTCGCTCAAACAGCTGCTTCTGTTTAAAGAGCTCTGAATTGTGGTCGGCAATCTCTTTCCGATAGTTCTTGTAATACCTAAGCACCTCAATCACCCGAGGATTGCTCGACATCGATTCAATGTTGCTAAAGTCGTTTTGAAAGATGATGGGGTTAATCTCACGACGCTCGCTATCGGTCAGCCCATAGTAAGCCTTCCTCCAGGATTGAGTATAGCCAATGTGTTCAAAGAAAAACCGAAAGATAATGAACGTTTCCGGCATTAGCAGCAAGTCCAAAAACTCCTGCTCGTTTGCCCCGAAAGCCTTGTTGAAGAATGACACGCCACGCCCGATTTTTCCTTTCGTGGCATTCAATATCGCCTGAACTGCACGTATATATTTCCGATTCCACTTCTCACCGATAAAGTCTCTGTCATGGCTGTTTGCCCCCCGGATTGGGTGGTACTTCATTGGAAACGAATAAATGCTCACATTCAACCTATCGCATAATTCTACATTGATTTTCAACCTGCGGTACAAGTCCAAGGGTTCATCGTCAAAGTTGTAGAGCAGGTAGTTGGAGAAGTCTCGTTTCCCGTGGACAGTACTCAATTCAACTGCTTTTATGTAAGCCGGAGTCGTTTTCACCGAGTCGAAGGCTATTCGCAATGGCCGCACAGGTATCTGCTCAAGCAGGGCTACTTTGACCTCGTCAAACAGCCTTGCATCAACCCCTTGGTTAAAATCGACATACCGCAGCCTGCCAACTGCCCTATTGCTTGATGTGACCACGTCAAAATACTTTCTGAATTGAGGATACGAGACTATCAGCGCTTTCCTTGAACAAGTCTCTAAATGAAGCAGCCCGTGCTTTTCCCTCAATGAATAGACCTCATCTTTCTCTTGCGGACTGAGCGACTTGGAATTGTTCAAGTCTCTCAGCAGTTTAAAAGACTTCCTAATATACGCCCTATCATTTAGGTGAAGTCGAAGATTCCTAATGGCAATATTATACCAATCCGGCTCCACATACTTGGCCCCGCATACAAAGCCGCACGATTTGATGTCGTCGATGATTGCGGGCAGTTTCTTCGAGGCCAAAACATTGTTGTCCATCAAAAGCATATTTTGACGGTCTCCGTATAGCCGCTTGGTCTCATTAATTCTGTCATGCAGCGGGAGATACTCAGAATACTGGGGTTCGAGGGTGGGAACAGCGCAAAACGGGCAATGCCTGATACACCCTCTTGTCGAGTAACTGTAATACGCATTGCCATCAGGATACACATAGTCTATCTCGTCCAATATCGAGTAGTCTAACGGCAACTCATCAATGACGTATGGATTATCGTCGTCAATGTCTGGTCTTTGTCCATCCTTTGCGTTCCCCAAACTGGTGCCGAGAACGCCCACATGAGGCCTAACGCCTGTTGCAGACTCCAGTTCTTGAGGCTGAATGGACGCGAGGATTCCTCCAACCATCAGGCACCTGCGGTCTTTTACCATCAGTTTGGCAAACTCAATGGTTTCAACCGTAATATCCCAATAGAATGTGAACAGGGTTGTGACACCCACCCAATCCCACTTGGGCTCACTTTTCCACTTGCCTTTGTGGAAATAGTCTTTGTAGTACTCGAGCCACGGGAAAAGGAGAATTGCGTACACCGAATCGCCAATGCCCACCCGCTCCAAATCTTCGCCCTTGCGACCCCTAATGTATTTGGCAATTGACTCTGCCCTCGATTCCCATACAATGGTAGGATCTATGCCTTTCAGTTTCTTCACACACTCCTCCACAATACCCCGAACAACAAACTCCTTCAAGTCACCTTTGTAGAACACCACGTCGTCGCCCCTTAGCCTAAAATAAGTGGCGAGTTTCATCAACCCGATGGGGGGGTATTTGTTTTTATAGTTCGGCTCTAACAGTAATACTCTTCGATTCATCTTTTGTCAATTCTTCCTCTATCCTTGCTATCAACGCCTCACGCATGGCCTCGTCAGAAAGGACTCCACCTATCACACGGTACACCGAATTAATCACTTTTTTTATGCCCTCGTCGTATTTGGCATAGATTTCCTTGTCTGTCCTCAAAAACGAAGTCTTCTCCTCACACACGCAAGAGCGAGGTTCTATCTCATCCTTGCCGTTCCCCGAGGCATTGCCCTTTGGTGGTACAGTCTCATTGCCATCCTTCGGCACCAGCTTGTATGCGTTTTCCAGCACACCAGCCAGCGGCGTATCCGACATTTGCCGTTTTCGACTTTCCAAATTCTTTCGTGCCTTCTCTGCCTCCACCCGACTTTGTTCAACTTCCTCTTGTTCCTTCTTCAATTCCTCTTCACTTCCAAATGCCTGTTTCTCCTTCTTTTTCTCGAACTTTTCCTCTCGTTCTTGTGCAGCCTTTATCTTTTTGTAGTCACTCTTGTAGCCGGATGCGTCGTAGCACATCTTCTTCAACTTCTCAAAATCCCCCGTAGCCATTCGCTCAAACTCCGTCCTCGCATCATCTACCCGTAGGTAGTTGCGGTCCATGTCGGGAATCAGTTTCTCTGAGAGGACATGAATCTCCCCAAAGAAGTAGTCGCAAAAACGCTGGTCCTGTTTCCCCGGAAGAAACCTGCGGCAGCAGCCTTCGTCGCCCAACTGAATGTTCTTACAGCGGAGCCGGATTCCTCTTGCCACATTCTTGAAATCGAGAATCCCTTCCAACTTGCAAATGCTATACCATCCCCAGTAGAATGGATTGCCTTCGGAATCCTGGTGGATGAAACACTCCACCTTTTCAACCTCATCGATTTTCTTGCCGCTCTTGTCGAGAATCGAAGTCGTGTACTTCTTATAGACTTGCTCTTCGTTCACGTACAGGTTATATGTGTCGAGACTCAGATGATTTTCCTCCATAAAACGCTTTATCGTGTTCTTGTGGGGAGAAAACGCACTCTGAATGTCAACTGGGGCAACCATTGAAAGATAGTTCCTCACATCATCCACATCAAGCAGTCTGTAATCGCTGACTTCATCAAGGAGAACCTTGAAATAGTGCTTGTCTTCATCCTCCTTACCCGAGCTCATTTTTGTGACAGCTGACACAACCTCACCCGCGCTCCGCTCATCCGCGTCATCGTCTATTATCCGCGTCATTTCGGCTGCGTTCCATTCCAATGTGCTTCGCGTCTTCTCCCCTTTGTAAGAGGTGCTAAACGTGAGTTTGGAGCAATAGCCAAGCCCTCCCAACCGTCCAATCCCACGAAACCCCTTGCGCTGCCCCCGCTTTTTCTGGGAGCAAGCCACATTCCTCAAGATGGGAAGAACCTCCTTTTCCATAACGCCAGTGGCATTATCCTCAATCTCAATCGTTCTATTCTCCTTGTCTATTGTGATGTATATCCCATAGTCGGCCTTATCATCCAATTGTTCCTCTTTTGCAATGTCAATTTGGTCGGCGGCATTCTGAACATACTCCCTTAGAATGCACCTGCAATCGTCGTAAGCGCTCCTCGTCAAGGATTCGAGCACATTTTTGCCAACCTTAACGTCATCGAGAGATTCTATATATTCGTGACTATCACTCATAATCATTCGTAATACTTGTATATTGGTTTCGGGAATTTAATGTTCAACATCGAACGGAATACAGGATTCTGTATAATGTATTCCCCCTGTTTCATCCGGGTGAGCATCGTTTTATACACCGAAGGAACGAAACCAAAATCCGGCTTGCTAATCTCAATTGAGTTTGTGCGTCCGAAAGCCTGAGTCGCACAATTGCCTTTCACGCGCTTATGAATATCACTCACGAACTGCTCTGCCCCGAACAATACTATGCCGAGGGAGCGGCCTCGTTCTGTGATGTCCAACAAACTCCTGAGAATTGGCGAAGACTTGGGCACATCATTTGAGGCATACTTGTTCAGTTCATCGATAAATATCACGATTCTGTCTGGAGAATCCTTCCCCGACTCTGTGGCGCCCAACTTCAAGTCATATACCGCACGCATTACATCGCCGAACACAAAGCCCTGAGACTCTTCGTCAAGCCTTGACACATCCACCACGAAGACATCGTTCTTCTTGATTTTCGATATTTTGTCACGCAACCGAACCTCAGAATTTACAAGTCTATTGGCGAACAGTTCCTTATTCTTCTGATAGCTCTTGTTGAATAGCCTGTAGAACTTACGCCAACTCAGAACCGATATTTCTTTGCCCGATGACACTCCCTTAGTTGAGTTGGACTGTTCCTCCAAAGCTTTACGAAAATCCGACCAATCATCAATCCCAGAGAAAGCCCCACTCCCCGAAATGACATAGTTGATAATAGACTCAACCGTATAGTTCGGGTCATCAACATTAGCGAACAACAGTTCCAAGCACTCCTTATCTTCGGACGTTTCAAACGGATATCTGTACATAAACGCCCTTTCCCTTCTCAAACGGTCTTCAATACGTTCCTTGCTATCGTATGTGTAGTCCGTCTTGCTTTTCGAGAACGGGTAAAAGTATTTGACCTGTTGGAACGGTTCCGTCCCCATGCCCAGCAGCCGATAGATGGGTTCGATTTCCTCCAGCTCTTCCTTCCGCTCATTCTTCTCATCAATGGAAAGCAGGTCTGTTCCTTTCACATTCATCATGATGAATGCCACAGACTCGTCCTTTTCCCGAATCGCCTTGTCTTGGATTGCCTTCATCAAAAACATGGCGTAAGAGGTTTTTGCCGCCAAGCCTGAGATACCCGAAATATTAAGGTGCGCACCCTCTGGGCCAATGAGGAAATGGGAATTAAAGTTGACCGGAATCGTCACCCTGTTCTCCCCTTCGTACATTTCGAGATAGCCTGCCGCGAGTGGATTGTCCACCTTGTCAAGCCCAAGAGCAGCCTTAATGTCATCCTCTGCTGCAAGATAGACCAACCTCCCCTCTTGAACTGGTACGTAGATTCCGTCCGTGTTCCCGACCACCCTGCATTTTACAAAGTTCATTCCAATCCTGTCGGTATAGCATTCCGCACTCACATTTCCAAAATCGCTTGAAATAAACCCAGCAAGCGCGCTGGGCGAGTCGGTCATGTGGGATATTTCTTCCACAACTCCGTATGTTTTCGACTTCTGAATGTGTTCGACTACAACCACATCAAATGGCTTCAACTTCTCATCCTTGTTCGTCCAAAAAGTGAAACACTCAATAGTGGATGGCTGCTTTTCGGTAGCAATTATTCGTCCAATCTCTTTCATTTCAAATCAGAAAAGGTTAATAAAATACGAGTCACTGAAAAAGCGGCTCTTACAATAGCGTTCTGTCATATACACGGGGTACAGGTGATTTGCCCAACGAGTATCAACACCGTAGCACACCGGGTTTCGCTCGTTGATAATGTTGGCAGAAATGTTGTCAATCTCATCACTCGACAAGCCCCCTTCTCGTTCCGAATCGGTCACCAGCAACTTCTCAACTTTGAGCACTCCCGAATATGGAGTCGCAGTATAGCGGCTATCTCGTATTCTAAGATACCATATCGCAAAGCGTTCGCCAGCGCAAGCATTTCCGGGTTCCCACATAAAAGCCGGGGTACGATGAAAAAGAGGCAGCCTCGCAATCTCTCCGGCATTGCTGCGGTTCTTTTTGTCCCTCATCAAGTCAGGATTGAACGACTTCGACACCCCAACAACATGCCGGTAATTGTTGCGAATTTTGGCAAGTTCTCGGAAATCGCCTGTCTTCATGGTCTTATACTGAATTGAACCATCTTTAATCAAGTAGCTGTCTTGTGAGAGAAGGCTCTTTGCAGTCAAGTCCGCCACAATCTTCTTTTCACACTCAATCATATCATCTTGAATCATTGCTATCGCTTTGTCTTCTAAAGAGTCTTTCGTGTCGTAGGTGCTGTAATGCAGCACCTTCTTCAATTTCGCCCTCTCTCCCAATGATTTTTCTCTGACCTTTTTGCACAAGTTGTTAAAGAACAGGCGGTCATCCTGACCATCGGCATTCGCTTTCACGGGAAGGCTCAAAACGCTATAGACCTCCTCCTCCACATGGCGGAACGAACCAAATCTCACCTTCTCTCTCATCTGCCTCTCACAACAGGCAACGGATATTTGTCCGCTTACAACTGGATACACCTTGTTGCCATACTGGATGTCGTCAACCTTATAGACCCTTCGCGAACCATCAAGAAAAAAGTGGAAGAGGGGTTCGCTTTCCATACACTTTTTAGCCATCGGTCCCATATCCCTTGAGCGAGGGTCTTGATTATCCTCAGCATAATTAGCCAAGGGATTCAAACCCCTTTCTACATCGCCGTACAGAAGATGGGGCAATTCCTCGGTGTCAAAACAAAACTTGTACGACGTGAAGCACTCGCCCTGCGTCTCCTTCGCTATGCATTTCAAGATTTTATCCATTGGCAAATTTGCTTGACCATGGTTGACACAAACGCGCCACCGTGCCGAAAACGGTTGATTTTTCACGCAGCAACGGCTCAAACTGCACGACAATGCCACCACAAGAAAGCGGAGCCGTTCTTTGCGACTTCATTTCTGTGTGTAGGGCTTCGACTCCCTGTTATGAAAAAATAAGGTCTTACGAAATGCTCCGCTATGGAGGTATCGTAAGTTTCACGAATACACACCACGCGAGCGACTCGTGCGACTTTATTCCTTTCATATCCCGTGAAGTTGTCGAAGTTTCACACACAAGGAATAAAGCGAAAAAGCGCTTTCCTCGTCAAATAGATTGCTCTCTCATTTGACGCTGCAAAGATACACTTTTTTTTTGGAATAAGAATGTTTTAGTCAGAATCTAACCCATGTTTGAACACCTTTTGGGAGCATTGGTATGCGTTTTTTTTGGCTTGGGAAGCGACCTGATGTGTGTGGGGCTTACTTCTTGTCTTCGGACAGAAGGTCTGCTCCACAATTCTTGTTCAAGCTTTCGCCACCATTGGAAACGAGATTTGGCCGCATCCTTGGCTATGGTCGAAGTGGGGCGGTGTGGGATTGTAGTTGTAACAGGGCTACATCGATTGCGCTTTTATTTTTATTGGGACAGCCCCCCCAATAAAAAACTCGCCCAAGGTCCGTCTCCTAATTGAGTTGAGACCGACTTTGGGCAGTTCTATGCCTTGCCGACGTCCATCTTGTTTCGGGCCCTGGACGGGGCTTCCGCCATTTGGTGAATGCTGAAAAATGCCATGAAAGGCATTCTTCCTCAGCTGGGTCTGTGCCTCTTCGGCCGAAGCCGCCCCTCCCGCCGGGGGCGTTTTCTTCTACGCCCTCTCCTGCGGAGCTGCGCCTCGGTATCTGTCAGGAGAGAGCGCGGGCAGAAGGGCCGGGCGAGCGGCGTTCGGTCAGGACACGAAAAAAGCCCCGTCTCTCAACGGGGCCATAACACACGCGTCCAATTTATTAACCGACTGGCGGATTATTTCTTCTTGAGGAACTCCTGCACTTGGTCGCTGGCGACAATGGTCTCCTGGAAGGTGTAGGCGTTGGTCTTGGGAGAGCGAACCATGCGGATAACCTTGGCGTAGCTCTTTCCGGTGCTGGTTTTAAGGGTTGCAACAACTTTCTTTGCCATAGTTCAATATCTCCTTTTATTTGATTTCTTTGTGGATGGTCATCTTCTTCAAGTACGGGTTGTACTTCTTGAGCTCGAGACGCTCGGGGGTGTTCTTCTTGTTTTTGGTGGTGACGTAGCGGCTCATGCCGGGGACACCGCTATTTTTCTGCTCGGTGCATTCGAGGATGACCTGCACTCTTGCATCTTTACTTTTCTTTGCCATGTCTTAAAGTACCTTTTTATTCTAACCTTTTTGCCTTGAACTTCGCACCGGGGAAGAGCATCACATCCCGCTATACGCCTGTCCAAAAACATCTGCAAAAGTACTATTTTTTTTTGGATTGGCAGCCGCTGCCGCCGTTTTTTTTCGCCTCCTGTTGCACAAGTGACTGATTGAAATGGTTCTACACTGTTGAAAAAATAGCATTTCCTCCGACTGATGGCTTCTATATAAGCCGCTTTTTGCTGTTTTTGAGAGGCGTTTCCTGCTTTTTGGAGGGTTGTGCGGAGCGGTGTCTCGCGACGTGGGAGGTGCTGGCTGCGGTCTTAGAAGAGGGCGCTGAGGAAGCGGATGCCGACGGCGAGGATGAGGAGCCCGGCGCCGCGGATGAGCAGGTCGGTGCGGGCGCGGGCGGCGGCCCGCACGCCGACTTGCGCCCCGAGGACGGCGCCGCCGCCTAAGCAGAGGGCCGCCGGCCACGCCACGTGTCCCAGCACGGCGTGCGAGACCGCCCCCGACAGGGAGGAGAGGGCCAGGATGGCCGAGGAGGTGGCAATGGCCGTCTTGACCGGAAAACGGAGCAGCCCCGTCATCATGGGCACATGGAACACCCCGCCGCCTATACCGAGGAGGCTGGCGAGGAAGCCGATGACGGTGCTGAGGAGGGTGCCTATAGCCTTGTTGTAGGACGGGATGGAAGCATCGGCCTCGCCGCCGCCGCGCTTTCGGTCGCCCCGCAGGAACATTTTGCCCCCTATGAGGAGGAAGAAGAGGCCGAAGACGGCGTAGAGGGACTGCCCCTGCAGCAGGTGGCTCACATAGCCGCCCGCCGCGGCGCCGGGGAGGGTGGCCAGCCCGAACCGCAAGGCCGCCCCCCGGCAGACCAGACCTCTGCGCAGGTAGCCGGCGGCGCTGCTGAGGGTGTTGAGCAGCACCACCACCATGGAGGTGCCCACGGCCATTTGGGGCGTGTAGCCGAGGGCGAGGGTGAGCAGCGGCACGATGATGATGCCGCCGCCGATGCCGAGCATGGCGCCGAGGCAGCCCACGCCCGCGCCGATGGCGAGGAGGAGGGGGAGCGCGAGGGTCATTTCCATGGGCGGGGGACGTGTGAGGCGTGTTGGTTGTCGTTGCGCGCCGCCCCGTCGGCCGGGGCGGACAGAAGGCCGCCCCCCATGCGGGCCACGGCCTCGCGGTAGTGGCTGAGGCGGGTGCTCTTCATTATCTTCTTGTGCGTCTTGTGGTCGAGGAAAGGGGGCGGGTATTCCCAGAAGGCCTTCATGCGGGCGAGGATTTGCGTTTCCCCCTGCAGGGTGCGGAGGGCGTGGTCGAAGAGGCGGGCGTGGAGGCGGGCCACCACCTCCTGCGGGTCGCCGCCGCCCAAGAGCCACGGCTGGGCCAGCAGCCCCCGCCCGAGCATGACCCCTTTGAGCTGGGGAAACTGCCGCAGCAGCACCTCGATGTCGTCGGTCGAGGTCAGGTCGCCGTTATAGACCACGGGGAGGCGGCAGCCGTCGCCGAAGCGGGCGAAGGCGTCGCGGTCGGCCTCGCCGCGGTACTGCTGGCGGCCCACCCGCGGGTGGAGCGTGATGTGGGCCAGCGGCGCCTCGTTCAGGATGGGCAGCAGCCCCAGCCCCTCGTCGGCCGACTCCTGTCCGAGCCTCATCTTGACGCTGAAGCAGACCTCGGGACGGCGACCCATTTCGGCCACGATGGCCGCCACCCGGTCGGGGTGGGGCAGGAGGCCGCTGCCCCGCCCGCGGCGCGCCTGCATCGGGAACGGGCAGCCCATGTTGAGGTCGATACGCCGCCACCCCATCTGCTGGACGAGGTCGCACAGGCAGGCAAACTCGTCTCGGTCGCGCGCTATGACCTGCGGGGCCACCGGCACGCCCCGGTTCGCCTCGGGGTCGATGTCGCGCCGGTCCTTGTTCCGCAGCCCGCCGCCCTCTATCCGCACAAAGGGCGCATAGTACTCCGCCACCCCGCCGGCCGCCTCGCAATGGGCGCGGCGGTAGGCCGCGTCGGTGTGCCCCTGCAAGGGCGCAAAGGCAATGTAAGGGCGGCTATCGGAACTGATCATGAGTCTGCGACTGGCTTTTGAGGCGGCGCGAAATCCAGAGGGCGAAGGGGAGGCTGAAGAGCATGGTGGCCGCATCGGCGGCGGGCTGGGTGAGCAGCAGCCCTTCGAGCCCGATGAGGCGGGGCAGCGCCAGCAGGGCGGGAATGAAGAACAGCCCCTGCCGCCCGATGCTGATGAGGGTGCTGCGGACGGGCATCCGGATGACTTGGAAGAGCATATTGGTGGCAGTGGGTATGCCTATGAGGGTGAATGCTACGCACTGGTACCGCAGCATACGGGTGCCGATGGCAATCAGGACGGGGTCTTGGTCGCGGAACAGGCGTATGATTCCGGGCGCCCAGATAATGCCGGCCGCCGAGATAAGCGCCAGCAGCAGGGTGGAGAACGAGAGGGTGAACAGGTACGCCTCCCGCACCCTATCGTAGCGGCGGGCGCCGTAGTTGTAGCCCGCCACCGGCTGGAAGCCCTGCACGAAGCCCAGCACCAAGGAGAAGGCAAACATCATGGACCTCGTCACCACTGCGAAGGCCGCCACGGTGGAGGCCGTCTGCCCCGGCGCCGCATAGCGGGCGGCGGCATAATTGAGACATACCGCCGCGGCGCAGTTGAACACCTGGCGGCAGAGCGACGGCAGCCCGCCCATCAGTATTTCGTAGTAGGCCCGCGGCGTGGGTCGGAAGTTGCGCGGGCTGATGTGCACGCTGCTGGGGCGGCGGGTGCCCCACACCAGCAGGCCCCATCCCACTATCTGGCTGATGCCCGTGGCCGCCGACGCACCGCTCACCCCCCACCCGAAAACCACGATGAAGAGCGCGTCTAACCCTATATTGAGCAGCGCCCCGGCCACTATGCCCACCATCGCAAAGCGGGCGTTGCCCTGAAGCCGCAGCTGGTTGTTGAGCGTGAACGACGACATCATGAAGGGGGTGGCGAGGACGATGTAGCGCAGGTAGTCGGCTGTCGCAGGTACGACTTCGGGCGTGGCCCCGAGCAGCGAGGCGAGCCGCTCGAGGCGGAAGCCGAAGACCAGCGCCAAGGCAAGTCCGATGAGCAGCGGGGTGAAAAACCCCACCGCCGCCATCTGGGCCGCATGGTCGGGGCGGCGCGCCCCGAGCTGCCTCGAAATGTAGTTGCCCGACCCGTGGCCGAAGAAAAACCCCAGCGCCTGCACCACAGTCATGTATGCAAAGGCAATGCCTATGCCCGCCGTCGCCTCGGTGCTCAGGTGGCCGATGAAGGCGGCATCAACGACGTTGTAGAACGCCGTCGCCATCATGCTCAAGGTGGTGGGAACAGCCAACCGCAACACCAGCTGTCGCACCGGTGTTGCGGTCATCTCTGTGTATTTCTCTTCTATCGAAGCGGCTTCGTAAAGCACTCTCTCGTCATTTCGCAGCCCACACTACTTCACATAGTAGGTCAGCCTCATGTTGATGCTGGCACGCTTCTGCTTGGAGGTGGTGTTGAAGGTGCCGCCCCACGAGTAGTCCTCGCTGCTGGAGTTGGGCGCCGTGATTTGGAACACCCCCATGGAGGCGGTCTGCAGGCTGCCCAAACGGCTGCCGGCGCTCTTGGCCACGGTCTCGGCACGGCTGCGGGCGTTCTCGGTGGCCTCGGCAAGCATCTCTATCTTCAGGTCGGAGAGCTTGGTGTAGTAGTATGACAAATCGTTGTCCTCGATGTTGACTCCCTTGTCAATCAACTCGGCTATGTCGCGCGACAGCTGCTCTATCTTGGCCACGTCGCCGCTCTCGATGTGGACGCTCTGCGTGAGGACGTAGCCCACAAACTTGTCGTATCCGTTGCCGTTCTCGCGCACCCACTCGGTGCGGCGATAGGTATTGACGGCTTTGAAGTTGATACTCTCCTCCGGGAGCCCCTTCTCTTTGAAGTAGTCCTTCACGGCCTGGGTCATCGACTTGAGGTCGGCATAGCCTTGCCGCTTGTCCATGTTGAGGCTGTTGAAGGAGAGGTCCCACACGATGAGGTCGGAGGTGAAGTCGCGCTGGGCCATGCCCACCACCGATACGGTCTTGGCGTGGCCGCGGGCCTTGTTGAAGTAGCTGCCCGCCACCCACACGGCGACGACAATGGCAACGCTGAAGATGATAACAGCGATGAGGTGTGTCTTTTTCATGATTATTGGGTCGTGAATGGTGAATCAATAGGTGGGGAAGGCGATGACGCGCTCAATCACCTGATAGGCCACATTGTTGCGGTAGATGGTCTGGCGCACCCAGTTGTCGTCCTCGTCATACTCGAACACATAGCTGTGCTTCCAGTTGAGGTGCTCGTCGTAGTTGAACGAACTAAGCTCGATGAGGTTGTCGTGGTCGTCGTAGTAGTAGGTGGTGAGGGCCACGAGGAAGTCGTCTGCGTCGTAGAACCGCCACTCTATGCGGTTGCCGTGGCTGTCGTATTTGTAGAGGTAGCGCTGCATCAGCTCGCCGTCGCGGTCGTAAAACTCCATTTCGGTGTTGTTGCCGTCGTCGTCGTACTTATAGACTCGCTTCTCGGTGAGGGTGCCGTCGGGGGCGAAACTCTGCTCCTCTACGAGGCGGTTGTTCTCGTAGCGCGAGGTCTCTTTCTTGGTCATGTGCTCGCCCATGAAAACCGTGCGCTCTATGCGGTTGCCGTTCTTGTCGTTGAGGTAGGCGGTGCGGCCCGTGAGCTGACGGGCACGGTCATACTCGTTCCACCCGAGGGCATAGCCGTGAACGTCGAAATAGTATGAATACCAAGTGTATTCCCCGTCCTTGGTGCGGTATTTGTCCTGAAAGTTGCCCCGCTTGTCAAAGGTGATGGAGTCAATGCAGGTGAGGCGCCGCCCGCCGTCCCGGCCGTGGAGGTCGTAGGTGTATTCAATCACATAGACGGCGTTTCCGTTGATGCCCATTTCCAAACGGGAGGATTTGCGCGGACCGTTGCCGGCAATGGCGCTTCCGACGAAGAGCAGCATGAATGCCAGGGTGGTAAGTTGTGTCTTCATTGATGGAGGATTGTTATTTTTTGTTGTGTTAACGTTGTACTGTTTCAATTATTGCCGTGCGGTGTCATTTTTTTTGTCAAGGCGGCGGGCGGCTCTGAAAAACAGTGCGATGGCGAGGACTGTGATGAGGCCGCCGATGGCGTATCCCACGCTGTGGGGCAGGATGGCGCCTAAGCCCTCTTTCTCGGCCACGAAGAGGAAGCAGCCTGTCACCATGGTCATAAAGATCGCCGGCACAAGGGCGATAATATAGGGCTTGTGTCTGAGGTACAGGTACATGGTGACGGCCCACAGGGTGACTGCGGCCAGCAGTTGGTTGCTCCAGGCAAAGTAGCGCCAGATGACGTCGAAGCCTTTGGCGTCGAGGAGCGAATAGACCAGCACCCCCGCGGTGACTGCGAAGATGGCCCCGGCTACGAGTAGTCGGTTGCGGATGGGCTTCTGGTCGAAGTGGAGGAAGTCGGCCACAATGAGGCGCGCCGACCGTAGGGCGGTGTCGCCCGAGGTGACGGCGGCGGAGATTACCCCGAGGACGCAGACCACGGCCACCGCGCGCGGAAACCAGGCGTTGGTGATGACTCCCACCATGGCGTTGCCCCCGAGGGTGGCGCCGGTGGCGGGGTTGACCGTGAGGGGCTGGAGCTGCGGGTCGTGGTAGAAGATGGTGGCTGCCGCCGCCCAGATGAGGGCCACTATGCCTTCGGTTATCATGCTGCCGTAGAAGACGGGGCGCGCCTGCTTCTCATTGGTCATGCAGCGCGCCATGAGCGGCGACTGGGTGGCGTGGAAGCCGCTAATGGCCCCGCACGCTATGCTGATGAACATCATGGGGAAGATGGGGTTGTGGGCGGCGTCGGGATGGCGGTTTTCAAGCCCTTCCCACACCTCGGGCAGTTCGGGCCGATACACTACGAAGGCCACGACGATGGCCACCGCCATGCCCAGCAGCAGAAACCCGAAGACCGGATAGATGCGGCCGATGAGCTTGTCGATGGGGAGCAGCGTGGCTACGAGGTAGTAGGCGAAGATGACGGCCACCCAGATGAAGATGTTCCAACCGGGGGTGAAGTTGGCGTTGAGCAGCACGGCGGGTGTGTTGACGAACACCGCGCCTACCAACACCATCAGCAGCACGGTGAACAGGCGCATGAACTGCTTCACTCGGTCGCCGAGGTAGGCGCCGTGTATCTCGGGCAGCGAGGCCCCGTCACGCCGCAGCGAGATATAGCCCGAGACGAAGTCGTGCACCGCCCCGGCAAATATGCTGCCGAAGACTATCCACAGGAACGAGGCGGAGCCGAACTGCGCCCCCATGATGGCGCCGCAGATGGGGCCGACGCCGGCGATGTTGAGGAATTGGATGAGGAATACCCGCCAAGGCTTCAGCGGCACGAAATCTACCCCGTCGGGATGGACGACGGCAGGGGTGGGGCGGGATGAATCAACCTCCACGATTCGCTCTATCACTTTGGAGTAGATGAGGTATCCAAGAATCAAGAGAACAACGGCTATGCAAAAGGTGGTCATGCTGGGTGGGTTTTTGCGGTGTTACAATTCTATCTCTTGGCGGAACTCGGGAATCTCTACCCGCTTCCAGCCTTCGGCGCCGAGGGTGCTGCGGAAGTGGTCCTGCACCTCGCGCTCTCCGTGTACGAGGAAGATGCGCTTTACCTTCTTCTTGTCCTGGCAGCCGATGTAGCGAATCATTTCGTTGTAGTCGGCGTGGCCCGAGAGGGACTCTATACGGCGCAGCTCGGCCCGCACCGGATAGATGTGCCCGAAGATGGATACGCTCTTGTCGCCCCGCATTATCTTCGCCCCGAGGGTCTTCGGCTCACAGTAGCCCACGCAGAGGATGGTGGTGGTGGGGTCGTCGATGTGGTTGGCCAAATGGTGCTTCACACGACCTGCCTCCATCATGCCCGAGGCGGCAATGATGACGCACGGCTTGTGGCGGACGTTGAGCGCCTTGGAGGCCTCCACCGACTGGACATACTGAAGCCGGGCGAATCCGAAGGGGTCGGGGTTCTCTTTCATGTAGTCGAGTATCTCGCTGCCGAAGCACTCGTCGTGGAGCTTCATGATGTGCGTGGCGTTGATGCTGAGTGGGCTATCTACATACACGTCAACCCCGGGCAGCATTTTGGACGACTCCAAGCGGTCGAGGGCATAGATGATTTCCTGGGCGCGGCCGATGGCGAAGGAGGGAATGATGAGCTTCCCCTTCTTCTTGGCGCAGGTGTCTAATACCGCCATGAGCAGTTCCTGCTCGGCGTTATCTAACGAGGTGTGCAGCCGGTCTCCGTAGGTCGATTCCATGATGAGGTAGTCGGTCTGCGGAAACGGCTCGGGGTCTTTGAGTATGCGCTTGTCGTAGCGTCCTACGTCGCCAGTGAATCCAAGTTTGATGGTGCGGCGGCCGTCCTTGATTTTGAGGAACACGCAGCTGCTGCCGAGGATATGTCCCGCATCGTAGAACTGCAACTCCGCCTCGCCTCCTATGTCGAAGGGCTTGCGGTAGGGCACGCTGATGAAGCACGACAGGCAATCTTGGGCGTCTTTCTCGGTGTAGATGGGCTCTACGGGCTCCTCGCCCTGGGCTTTGCGCTTCTTGTTGAAGGTGTGGATGTCGGACTCTTGAATGCGGCCGGCGTCGGCCAGCATGATGGCGCAGAGGTCGCGGGTGGCGGGGGTGCAAAGCACGGTGCCGCGGAAGCCGAGTTTGTAGATGTAGGGGATGAGGCCCGAGTGGTCGATGTGGGCGTGGGAGAGGATGATGTAGTCGATGGCCGAGGGGTCAAATCCGAGGTCTCGGTTCATGGAGTCGGTCTCAAGTCCCTTGCCCTGATACATTCCGCAGTCAAGAAGAATTTTTAGCCCCTTTTTCGTAGTGATAAGGTGCTTGCTGCCTGTCACCTCGCGGGCTGCTCCGAGGAATGAGAGTTTCATGGCGTTTGGGTGTTTTGTCTATAGCTTATTGCTGTTCACTGTACTAACCCCTATTCTTTGGCTGTCAATATGGGGTCTGTTGAATTGACAAAAATACGGTTTTTTTTGCAACTGTTGGCAAAATCATTCGCACTTCACACTTTTTTTCGCTTTTCTTTCCCACAGTTTGTGACGATTGCTTTTTTTTTCGTACCTTTGCGAGTTCTACGGGATTTCCCTCTCAGAGGCAATCTCCGTAGAATCAAATTGTAGCGTTGACTATTGCATTTTGCCATGGCACTAAAAAGAGTAATGGTTCTCACTGGAGGCGGCGACTGCCCGGGCCTGAATGCCGTCATTCGCGGCATCGTGAAGCGTGCCTCTCAGACCAAAGACTGGGAGGTGATAGGTTGCATTGAGTCTTTCAACGGCGTGCTTCGCGAGCCGACCGAAATCGTCGAACTGGACGAAAAGGCCGTCGAAGGCCTTCAGACTATGGGCGGCACTATCTTGGGCACTACCAACAAGGGCGGCCCCTTTGCCTGGCCCGTCAAGCAGAACGACGGCTCGTGGACCACGGCGGACAGAAGCGACGAAATGCTCCGCAAACTCCAGTATATGGGCGTGGATGCCGTCATCAACATCGGCGGCGACGGCTCCCAGCGAATCTCTCTCGGCCTCGCCGAAAAAGGCCTCAATATAGTCGGCGTCCCCAAGACAATCGACAACGACCTCTCGATGACCGACTATACTTTCGGCTTCCAGACCGCCGTGCAGATCTGCACCGAGGCCATCGACAAACTTGTCACCACTGCCGCCAGCCACAACCGTGTCTTCATCATGGAGGTCATGGGGCGCGACGCAGGGTGGATTGCGCTCCACAGCGCCATCGCCGGCGGCGCCGACGTGTGCGTTATCCCCGAGATACCTTATGATGTGGAGGCCATCAAGGAAAAGATTGAGCAGCGCTACAACAAGCGCCGCGGCTTCTGCATCATCGTTGTGGCCGAGGGCGCCAAGCCCAAGGGCGGCGACGTGGTGGGCACCGTCACGGGCGAGGTGGGCTACCAGCACATCAAACTGGGCGGTGTGGGCGACCGCTTGGCCGACGAACTCCGCAATGCGGGGGTGGAACACGACATCCGCTGCACCATCCTCGGCCATCTGCAGCGCGGCGGCACGCCGACTGCTTTTGACCGCATCCTCGCTTCCGAATTTGGCGTCCGGGCCATGGAACTGGTCATGGAGGGTCGCTTCGGCCAGATGGTGGCCTACCAGCACCCCGACATCGTGGCCGTCCCGCTGGCCGACGCCGTGAAGGCCCAAAACCTCGTGCAGCCCGACTGCCGATTGGTGGACACGGCCCGCGGACTGGGCATCTCTTTCGGCGATAGGCGAGACTGACCTCGGCGATTTTTTCAGGCAGCACGCTGCCGTCAACATAAAAATGAAGAAATAATACCACGATGGAAACGAAAAAGATTAAGTCAGCTCTCATCTCTGTGTTCTACAAAGACGGGTTGGAACCCATAGTCAGAGCGCTGGATGAGCAGGGTGTCACCATCTACTCTACCGGCGGCACCTGTCAGTTTATTCATGACCTCGGCATCGAGCCCGTGACTGTTGAATCTCTCACCGGCTATCCCTCTATCCTTGGCGGCCGTGTGAAGACTCTACACCCCAAGGTGTTTGGCGGCATTCTGAGCCGCCGCGATATGTACTCCGACGGCGAACAGCTGGCCCAGTACGAAATACCCGAAATCGACCTCGTCATTGTTGACCTCTACCCCTTTGAGGCAACCGTCGCTATCGGCGCCCCCGAGCAGGACATCATCGAGAAAATCGACATCGGAGGCATCTCTCTCATCCGCGCCGCCGCCAAGAATTTCAATGATGTGCTTATTGTCCCGTCGGTCGAACGCTACGCCGAGTTCCTCTCGCTCTACACCCAGCAGGAGGGCGCAACCACCCTCGAACAGCGCCGCCGTTTTGCGGCTTACGCCTTCCAGGTCAGTTCGCATTACGACACCTCCATTTTCAACTACTTCAACCAGCAGGAACAGCTCCCCGCCTTCAAGCAGAGCTGCAGCGAGGTGTCGGTGCTGCGCTACGGCGAGAATCCTCACCAAAAGGGCTACTTCTTCGGCAATTTGGAGGCCTGCTTCGACAAACTGAACGGAAAGGAGATTTCTTATAACAACATTGGCGACATCGATGCCGCCTGCTCGCTGATGGACGACTTCTCGGAGACGGCTTTCGCCATTCTGAAGCACAACAATGCTTGCGGCCTCGCCGTGCGTCCCTCACTGTTAGAGGCTTGGAAGGATGCTTTGGCCGGCGACCCCGTGTCGGCCTTCGGCGGCATTCTCATCACCAACCGCACCGTCACCAAGGAGGTGGCAGAGGAAATGCACAAGATTTTCTTCGAGGTCTGCATTGCCCCCGGCTATGACGACGAGGCATTGGCCATCCTGCGGGGCAAGAAGAACCGAATCATTCTACGCCGCAAGAACTTCAAGATGCACGACAAGGTGTTCCGCAGCGTGCTCGACGGCGTGCTGGTGCAGGACCGCGACACCGTGGTCCCCACGATGGATCAGATGCTCCAAAGCGTCACCTCCACCCCCATCACCGAACAGCAGGCCCGCGACTTGGTGTTTGCCACTATCTTGGTCAAACACACCAAGAGCAACGCCATCGTGCTGGCCAAGAACGGACAACTCTGCGCCAGCGGCACGGGTCAGACTTCGCGTGTGGATGCCCTTCGCCAGGCTGTCGCCAAGGCCGGCGCTTTCGGCTTCGACCTCCGCGGCGCCGTCATGGCCAGCGATGCTTTCTTCCCCTTCGCCGACTGCGTGGAGATCGCCCACGAGGCAGGCATTGTCGCCGTGGCCCATCCCGGCGGCTCTATCCACGACCAGGACAGCATCGACTATTGCGAAAAGAACCACATGGGCATGGCCATCACGGGCTTCCGCCACTTCAAACATTGATATGGCAAGCGAGGCCTGACCATCGGCCTCCATCGAGAGTTAACACAGAGTATTCATTCTTCAGAGAAGAACCAGCAAACAGCAAATGGGTTTATTTTCATTTTTCAACAAAGAGGTGGCCATGGACCTCGGCACCGCCAACTCCATTGTCATATACAACGACCAGGTGGTGGTGGACGAACCCTCTATTGTGGCCGTTGACCGAGCCAACAACCGTATCATCGCCGTCGGCAAGCGCGCCCAGATGATGGCGGGCAAGACCGACAACAAGAACATCGAGACTATCCGCCCGCTCCGCGGCGGCGTGATCGCCGACTTTGAAATGGCGCAGCACCTCATCCGCGAACTCATCGGCATGACCAGCATCAACCGCTCTTTCATGCCCCCGTCGCTCCGCATGGTGATTTGCATCCCTTCGGGCATTACTAACGTTGAGGAACGTGCCGTGCGCGAGTCGGCCGAACAGGCCGGCGCCAAGGAGATTCGTATGATTCACGAACCTATGGCGGCCGCCATAGGCATCGGCATCGATGTCCTCGAACCCGAGGGCCACATGATTGTCGATATCGGAGGCGGCACCGCCGAAATTGCAGTCATTTCGTTGGGCGGCATTGTGTGCAACAATTCCATCCGGGTGGCAGGCGACGAGTTCAACGAGAACGTGGTGGAGTATATGCGCAAGCAGCACAATATGGTCATCGGCGAGCGTACCGCCGAGCAGGTGAAAATCAAAGTCGGCGCTGCCGTCAGCGAACTGGAGGACAGCCCCGAGGACTATCCCACGCTGGGCCGCGACTTGCTCACAGGCCTCCCTAAGGAGATTTCGGTCAACTATAAGGAGATTGCGCACGCCCTCGACAAGTCTATCGCCCGCATTGAGCAGGCCATCCTCGACACCCTCTCGGCCACGCCTCCCGAGTTGGCGGCCGACATCTACCGCACTGGCATCTATCTCGCGGGTGGCGGCTCGCTGCTGCGCGGCCTCGACCAGCGCATCTCCAGCAAGACTAAGCTGCAGGTCCACATTGCCGACGACCCCCTGCGGGCCGTGGCCCGCGGCACGGGCATCGCACTCAAGAACTTCTCCAAGTTCTCCTTCCTCATCCGATAGGGACTTGCCCCATTATACGACGGAAGGCCGGAATCATTCGATTCCGGCCTTCCGTCGCTTTTGTCTGCCCCCTACAGCCGCACTATCTCTTCGATGATGGAGCCGATGAGGGTGTTGAGGGTGCCTATCTCGCAGTCGTAGTTGTTGCAGAGTATGGCAAAGGCGTAGGTCTCGCCCTTGCGGTTGGTGGCATAGCCGGCAATGTTGCGCACGCCGGTCATGGTGCCGGTCTTGTATTTGAGGGCGCACTTGTTGGGGAGGTGGATGCGGAGCGACGCATCGTCCTTGGCCGAGTAGTCAATCTCCCAGTGGTCATACATCTCTTGGAAATAGGACTCGGTGGCAAGTGTGTCGAGAAAGTTGCAGATGAAGTTCGCGGTGACGTGGTTGTCGCGCGACAGCCCGCACCCGTCCACCAGATTGATGCACGAAGCATCAAGCCCCAGCTCCTCGAAGTAGAGGCGGAGCGCGCGCTGCCCGCCGGCGTAGGAACCGTCGTTCAGTTGGCGAAAGCCCAAGTGTTTGAACAGACTCTCCGCCACGGTGTTGCTGTTCGAGAAGATGGTGCGGCTGAAGATGGTGTTCAGCGGGGCGGAGTTGTAGTAGCTGTTGGGGAGCGCTTTGGTGGGCTCCTTGATGTCGCGGCGGGCTATGCGGCCGGCTTCGCCGTTGACCGGCACGCCCGATTGGCGGAGCCACTGCGTCAGTTCCTGCGCCATCACCAAGTCGGGCAGCGGCAGCGAGGCCCGCACCACGGTGTCGCTCACGTTTTGTGGGATGACCCCGTAGCACACCCGCCGAAGCTCGTTGGGGGTGCCGAAGAAGGTGATGCGCCCCGCGGTGTCGGCGGGACCCGTGGTCACGTTGTTGACGATGGGTATGTTGGGGTACTGCTGTATGATACGGGCCGGCTCGCCGGGGTTCTTCCCTGCGGCGAAATGCACTTCAACGGCGTTGGAGAAATAGTTGATTCCCCCAGCCCCGGCACAGAAGTAGTTGCCTATGTCGCCCCACTGCCATGTGGGGTGGACGGTCTCGTCCGAATAGCAGCTGCCGTCGGCGTAGATGTGGCCGCTGATGCGGAATATCTTGGCGTGCTTGAGGAATCCGGCGATGTAGATGAACACCGAGTCGGGTATGGTCTGCTTGTAGGCGGGCGATCCAAAGAGCGGGTCGCCCGTGCCGCAGATGTATAGGTTGCCGTGCAGGGTCTTGCGCACGGTGTCTATGTAGCCGCTGTGCTCTATGGAGGTGCTGAAGCAGAAGTCGGACCCCAACCGGCTGTAGGCTGCGGCCGAGGTGAAGAGCTTGTTCAGACCTGCAGGCAGGAGGGCGTGGTCGGCGTTGAAGTCGTAGATGGTGCTGTCGTGCTGTATGCTGCGCACGGCGATGGAGAACGAGGCGTGCCGCAGGGCGGGATTGAGGCAGGCCCGCCGCACCGCGAGGTCTATCCTGTCGGTTTTTTGGGCGGCTGAGGTTATGCTGGCGAGGAGGAGGAGCAGCAGGAGTATGGGGGTTTTGGAGTTCATTACTTTTTGGCGGGCGTGCGTTTTTGTGCTTGTTTGAATATCACTCGGGGCTGTATGACGTCGGTCGAGGTTTGTTTGGTATTTGCAGGTGCATTTGTCTGTGCGCCATTCGCTGTTCACCGTCCTTCCCTCAGCGACTGGTTGATTTCCTCTATGCGGGCGAGAATCTTGTCCCGTCCATAGCGGGTGACTGAGGAGGTGGCAATCATTTCGGGGAGTTCTTCCCACTCCTCCG
>DCJB01000024.1:1177-3093 GCA_002317325.1 Bacteroidales bacterium UBA1711 | reverse complement strand
CCGTTCACGCCGAGGAATCGGATGAAGTCGAGGTCTATTTGCATGGGCGGTATGCGCGAATCTACAAGCACAAACACGTTGGTGAGCTCCTTGCGGTTGAGCATATAGTTCGTTATCATCTTCGACCACGCCTCGCGGCTCGTCCGCGACACTTGGGCGTAACCGTAGCCCGGCAGGTCAACTATATACCATTCGTTGTTGATTAAGAAGTGGTTGATGAGCTGTGTCTTGCCCGGCTTCACGCTGGTCTTGGCCAGCCCCTTGCACTCGGTGAGCATATTGATGAGCGACGACTTGCCCACGTTGCTCCTTCCGATGAAGGCGTACTCGGGGAGGCCGTTGTCGGGGCATTTGCGGTAGTCGGTGTTGCTCACTACGAAAGCGGCTTTCTTTATTTCCATGGCAGAGGTTAGTCGGTTGGTTGGTCTGGTTTGGTCTGAGGGGCTTTTTTCTTGCCCTTCTCGCGTTTGGGGCGGCTGCCCGTCAAGGCTTTCGCCTTGCGGGCGGCACGCTTTTTTTCTATCTCGGCATTGCGTTTCAACTGTTTCAGCCGGCGGAGCTCGTCTTGTTCTTCTTCGTTCACCTTCTCCCACCAGGGCATCTTCCTCATGTTGATGCGGAAGAGGTGCAGGCGGTCGAACACTCGGTTCTTGGTCTCGTATGACTCGAAGTAGCGGGCCCGCTTCTCGGGGGCGAGGTCGCGCAGGGTGACGAGTATGCCCGTCTCATCGGTGTCGCCGAACTCGGCGTTCACGGCGGTGCCGAATGACCGCATGGTGGGCGACAGGTTCATGTAGGCGTTTATCATTGCCGGCACGGTGCAGCCCAAGGCCCGGACGTTGCGGACCAGTATCTGGTAGTCCTCGCGGTAGTTGCGGCCGCAGAAGAGGCCGTTCAGCTCGTTGAGGTCCGACTCGATGTTCAGCGGCTCGTAGGGCCACACCAGCCCGTCGCGGTCGGGAAAGTGCTTGCGGTAGAAGTAGAGGATGAGGTCTTTGGCACGCCGGTTCATCTGCGAGTACATGGTGATTTTGCCGAAGAAGTAACGCGTCTCGGGTATCTCCATGGCAATGGCGCCCAGCCCGTCCCACAGGTTGTCTAACGAGAAGATTCCCTTGCGCAGGTTGAAGCCGGGCTGGAAGGCGGGCTGCACAAAGGCGCGCCCCAGCTCCACCGTGTAGGGCAGGTAGTTGCAGACGAAGTCATCGGAGTACTGGAAGAGCTCCGACGTGGGGGTGGCGATGGGTCCGTTGTCCAACCGCATCATGTTGCTGCCGTGAATGAAGCGGTAGCCGCCCACTATCTCGTTGTCCTCGGGACTCCACACGAACAGCTGCTTGAAGCAGTGGGGCTCGGGCAGCGTGTCAAACTCGTCTATGTCGTACGGCTTGCCCGTGCCGCCCCCGTCTGTGGTGAAACTGAGCTCCCGCAGCCGCCCTATCTCTCGCATGATGTTGGGCGACAGGTGGGCGGTGGTGATATACACCTCCTTGCTCCCGCAGTTGGTCTTGCGGAGGAAGTTCTTGTGCTTGAGTTCCTTCTTGATGAGCCCGCGGTCAACGGGCGGTATGATGTGCGATGTGTCGGGCATGAGGCAGTTCTGTGGTCTCGTTGGGTCTCTATGGTTGGAATGGGGCCTCGGGGTCTTCCTTCAGGCGGTAGCAGTGCTCGCGGAGCAGCTGCGCCCATTCGCGGGGCGTGTGGCGGCTGTCAAAAAGGGTGGGGGAGAGCGGGCGGCCCACAACCAGCCGCAGCCGTTTGCCCGACTGGGCGTACATCTCGGCCGGCAGCAGCGCCATCTCGAAGTTGAACCGTATCCCCATCCGCTCCCGCAGCCGCGCCAGGTTGTAAAACCGCGGGCGGTTCTGCGCGTCAAAGTAGAAGGGCACAATCTCGCGGCCGTACTGGACCGCCTT
>DCJB01000024.1:767-1051 GCA_002317325.1 Bacteroidales bacterium UBA1711 | reverse complement strand
CTCCAACAGCCGCGCGTTGGCGCTGGTGCGGTTCACCTTGTCAATGGGAATGAACAGCGGAGCCAACCCGGGAATGTGCATCAGAAAATCGTTGACGGGAAACCGTATGTCGCTGCGGTGCTGCCCGATGGCGGCAATCAGCGCCACCCCGTCGGGTCCTCCCAAGGGGTGGTTGCCCGCAAAAATGGGCCGCCCCCCGGCCGGTATGTTCTCCGCTCCGACAACATCCATGCCTATGTGCAGGTCGTGCGGGTCGCTGCCCCCGAGAAACGCCGCGGCAAACT
>DCJB01000024.1:0-574 GCA_002317325.1 Bacteroidales bacterium UBA1711 | reverse complement strand
ATACGAAGAAAAAACGGATTATTGATTTTTTGCGTCCAATCTTCGCAAAAAAAAACGATGGGGGCGGGCCGCTTTGGCCCCGCCCCCATCGTGTCTGACTGCACCCCTCCGGCTGCTATTGTATCTCAATATGCTGCGAGAGGGCCTTCTTCTCCTGCTCGGTGAACTTGGGCAGCGTGATGTGCAGGATGCCGTGCTCCACTCGGGCGCTGATGTTCTCCTTCTTCACATTCTCGGGCAGACTCAGCAGCTGCTTGAACTGCATCCGGCCGAACTCGTGCCGCAGATAGTGGCGCCCTTCTTTCTCATCCTTCTCCTCCTGCTCGGTCATCTCCACCACCAGGTTGTTCTCGCTGTCTATGCTCAGGTTCAGCTCCTCTTTGGTCAGACCTGGCACGCACAGCTCTATGCGGTAGTCTTTCTCGCTCTCGCTCACATTCATCTTCGGCATCGCGCTGCGCTCGTCGGCGGTCAGGTTGTTCCAGTTGTTCCAGTCAAGCAGTTCGTTGAACAGCGACGGCATCAAATCTTGGTTTCTCTTTGCTAATAACATAGTTGAAATCTCCTATTTTTT
>DCJB01000108.1 GCA_002317325.1 Bacteroidales bacterium UBA1711 | reverse complement strand
AACCTCGGCTACCGTGTGCAGTTCAACGCCGCTCTGGGCGCCTACAAGGGCGGCCTCCGCTTCCACAAGGCCGTGAACGAGTCCATGCTCAAGTTCTTAGGTTTCGAGCAGATTTTCAAGAACAGCCTCACTAACCTGCCTCTCGGCGGCGGCAAGGGCGGTTCCGATTTCGACCCCGTTGGAAAGAGCGACGCCGAAATCATGCGTTTCTGCCAGGCCTTCATGTATGAGCTCTGGCGCAACATTGGTCCCGACCAGGACAGCCCCGCTGGTGACGTGGGAGTTGGCGGCCGCGAGATTGGCTTCCTCTATGGCGCCTACAAGAAAATCGCCCGCGAGCACAGCACCGGCGCCCTCACCGGCAAGAGCTATGGCTGGGGTGGTTCCCTCATGCGTCCCGAAGCGACCGGTTTCGGCGCCATCTACTATGTTGACCGCATGGTGAAGCAGCAGGGCGACACCCTGAAGGGCAAGAAGATTGCTCTCTCCGGCTTCGGCAACGTGGCTTGGGGTGCTGCTCAGAAGGCCACCGAGCTTGGCGCTCAGATTGTCGCCATCTCCGGTCCCGACGGCGTGTGCGAAATCGAAGGCGGCATGAACCAGGAGATGTTCGACTATATGCTCGTCATGCGCGCTTCCAACCACAACAAGGTTGAGGAGATGGCCCAGAAGTTCCCCGGCAAGGCCAAATTCACTGCCGGCAAGAAGTCTTGGAGCGTGAAGTGCGACATCGCCTGCCCCTCCGCTTTCCAGAACGAGCTGGCTGAGGAGGACGCCAAGGAACTCCTCAAGAACGGCGTGAAATATGTTGCCGAAATCTCCAACATGGGCTGCCAGCCCGCCGCCATTGCCGCCATTCAGGCTGCCGGCGTGCCTTTCGGACCCGGCAAGGCTGTCAACGCCGGCGGTGTTGCCACCTCCGGCCTCGAGATTTGCCAGAACGCCAACCACATCAACTGGACCGCTGAAGAAGTCGATCAGAAGCTCTTCAAGATCATGAACGACATCTATGACCTCTGCGTGCAGTACGGCAAGCAGCCCGACGGCACCATCAACTATGTCAAGGGCGCCAACGTTGCCGGTTTCATGCGCGTTGCCAACGCCATGGTGGCTCAGGGAATCATCTAATCTTTGCCCCCCCCCGGTTCGTCCCGAGCGGACGAGCCGTCCAAGTGCCCCCCGAGGGGGGCACTTTTTTTTTAGTTGGTTTGCTGTGGATAGGCCCATGGCCGAGCGCCGGAGGCTGTCTCTTTGGGCAGTCCTGCTATTCTGTCGTTAGTGAGGAGGGGGGGTGTTATGTCAACGATGACGTAATCACCTCCGACATGAAATATCACTGTCGGCAAGCGGTGGCACACGGGCAGCGTTTTGGCTTTTTCGGGTTCTTGTTTTAAGATGCAGAGGCGCCTCTTTTTTCCGACATGAAAGAAAAAAAACGTCATGTTGGGAAAAAAGTGTACCTTTGCATTATGAAAAAGATTGTCATCATCAACGGGCCCAACCTGAACCTGCTGGGCCGGCGCGAGCCGCAGGTGTATGGTTCGGTGCGTTTTGAGGACTACCTCAGCGGGCTGCGGGCCGACTATCCCGATGTGGAGCTTGACTATTTTCAGAGCAATGCGGAGGGGCTGCTCATCGACCGGCTGCATGCCGACGGGTTCGGGGCGCAGGGCATTGTGCTGAACGCGGGCGGCTACAGCCACACCAGCGTGGCGTTGCGTGACGCGGTGGCCGCCATCGAGGCGCCCGTGGTAGAGGTGCATATCAGCAACATCTTCGCGCGAGAAGAGTACAGGCATCACTCGCTGCTGAGTGATGCCTGTGTGGGGATGGTGTGCGGCCTGGGCATGGAGGGCTACCGCTACGCCGTTGACTATCTGCTGCGCCGGGGTTAGCGGAACCGAATCATGTCGATCAGGCGGATGCCGTCCAGCCAAACGGCGATGCAGCCCACGACGCCTTTGCCTTGGTCCCAGCCGGCCACGGGCTGGAGGGTGGCGTCGTCGATTATCTCGAAGTATTCGGGTTCGAACTGCAGCCCTTGGGGCAGCCCGTTGACTTCGTGGAACGAGCTGAGGGTGTCTAAGACAAAGTCGCGCACGCTCTCCACGTCTTCGCACTCCGACATTTCGACCGCCTGCTGCAGGGTGGCGTAGATGGCGGGGGCGGCCTGGCGCGCGCCGGGTGAGAGCCTCATGTTGCGGCTGCTCAGGGCCAGTCCGTCGTCGGCCCGCACGATGGGGCATGACACCAGCTGGATGGCGGAGTTCATCTGTTGCAGGAGGCTGCGGATGATGGCTATCTGCTGGAAGTCCTTTTCGCCGAAATAGGCGCGGTCGGGCTGCGCCAGCTCGAAGAGGCGCCGCACCACCACCGCCACGCCCGAGAAGTGGCCGGGGCGGCGGGGTCCTTCCATCACCTCCTCGATGGGGCCGAAGTGGTAGGTCTCCTCCACGGGGCGGGGGTACATCTCCTCTACGCTCGGAGCGAAGGCGATGTCGGCCAGCGGTGCGAGGGCCTGCAGGTCGGCTTGGAGGGTGCGGGGGTAGTGGGCCAGGTCTTCCTGGTTGTTGAACTGGATGGGGTTGACGAAGAGGCTTACGACCACCAGGTCGTTTTGGGAGCGGGCTTTGTCCACCAAGGAGAGGTGCCCCTGGTGGAGGGCGCCCATGGTGGGCACGAGTCCGATGGATTTGTGCGACAGTTTGGCTGCCGCGATGGCTGCCGATAGTTCGGCAACGGTAGTGATGGTTTGCATAGCGGGGTGTTGTAGATTGCTTGGCGGGGCGGGGTGGTGGTGGGGGGTGCGGCCCCGGGTGGGGCGCAGGCTTTCTCGCTGCCGGGCGGCGCCTATTGTTTTTTGTTGTTTTCTTCTTCGTCGTCGGTCACCTCTTCGTAGTCGGTGAACTCGTCGTCGTCGTCGGTGTGGAGGTCGGGCCGCGGGGCGGAGCGGGAGGGCTGGTATTTGGGGCGGCGGTTCAGGCGGTTGGGCAGCTCGAGCAGGTAGTTGATGGCGGTGAGCAGGAGGCTGAACAGGAGGGCCCACCAGAAGCCGTCGATGTGGAACTGCGGCACCAGTTTGGAGGCCAAGAGGATGATGACGGCATTGATGACCAGCAGGAAGAGCCCCATGGTGAAGATGGTGAAGGGGAGTGTGATGACGATGAGGATGGGGCGGATGAAGTTGTTGAGCAGCGCGATGACTGCGGCGGTGGCCACGGCCGAGAGGAGCGATTCGATGTGGACGCCGGGCAGCAGGTAGGCGGACAGGATGGCGGCGAGGGTCATGACCACCAGCTGAGCCAGGCAGCCGAGGGGGCCGGAGTAGCGGTCGCGGCTGTTGGCGAGGGTCAGTTTCATAGGTCAATTGCTCCTTTCCCCCGGCGGATGAGTTCGATGGCGCCGCCGGCGCAGCTCACCACCGTGGAGGGCTCGGCCTCGCCTATGCCGCCATCCACCACCAAATCGACCTGCGAGCCGTAGGTTTCGGCGATGAGTTCGGGGTCGGTGAGGTATTCGACCTCCTGTTCTTCGTCCACCCGCCGCACGGAGGTGCCGACCAGCGGATGGCCCAGTTCTTCGACGACGGCGCGCAGGATGTTGTTGTCCGGCACGCGAATGCCGATGGTTTTGTTTGGGTTGAGGTAGTTGCGCGGGACGTTTCCGTTGGCGTCCATGATGAAGGTGAAGGGTCCCGGCAGACAGCCTTTGAGCAGGGCGAAAGTGTCGCGGTCCATGGGGCGGACGTATTCCGACGCCATACTCAGCGAGGCGCAGAGCATGGAGTATTTGGCTTTTTTGAGGGAGAAGCCTTTGAGGCGTGCGATGGTTTCGACGGCCTGTTTGTGCTGCAGGCTGCAGGCGAAGGCATAGAGCGTGTCGGTGGGCACAACAGCGATGCCGCCTCCGTTCAGGAGGTCTGCCACTCGTCTGATTTCTCGTGGGTTGGGGTTGTCGGGGTAGATTCTTGCAATCATCGTTGGGGCTGCAAAGTTACAAACTTTTTCCCAATCAGCGAAAAAAAAAGCCCTTGCCGCCCGCCCGCCGATTTAATTAAGAATTAAGAATTAAGAATTTAGAGTTGTCAGGGCTGGGGGATGCTTTAATTAAGAATTAAGAATTTATAGTTGTCGGGGCGGGGGGGGCTTTTTTAATTAAGAATTAAGAATTTATAGTTGTTGGGGAACGGGGGAGTAGCGGAGGAGAAACGGGGGAGAGACGGAGGAGAGACGGAGGA
>DCJB01000069.1:5840-6502 GCA_002317325.1 Bacteroidales bacterium UBA1711 | reverse complement strand
GGGGGAGAGGAAGGAGGCGAAAAGGCGTGGGGCAGACGGGCGGGGCGGCACAAGAAGAGCGAGGCGGGCAAGATGAACGGGGGGGCGGACAAGAAGAGCGGTGCGGGCGGCCGAAGGCCGCCCGCACCGCTTGCTTCAGCTGTTGGGGAGCTGCTGAATCAAGTGGGGGACTGCTGTTCTTCCTATTCTTCTTCCTCCTCGTCGGAGATGGGGCCGCCGCCGAAGGCGGTGAGGAAGTTGTTGATTTCGACCTGTGAGTTGGCCCGGACGTAGGTGAACCCATCCACCTTGCGTTTGTCCTTGTCGATAGAGAGCAGGCGGTCGTTCCACTCGCCCACCGAGCTGGTGATGCTCAGACGCTGCTGCTTGAACTCGTAGCGCATATAGTACCAGTGGTCGCGCGCCACCTGCATATACAGCACCAGGGTGGTTTCGGTGCCTTTCTTGAAGAGCTGGGCCTTGATGTTGACGTTGACGTGGAGCTGTTTTTTGCCGATGTTGCAGAGTGCGGCTTTGCCCGAGGCGGTGTAGCCCCGCTGTGGCGAGTACTCCCATTTCACGTTCTCGAAGAGGATGGTGTTGTCGATGCACTTGGGCATTTTCTCGAAGGCGCCGAGGCCGAGGTAGGAGAGGAAGGCGTCGTGGCCTTTTTCGGCGCCCAT
>DCJB01000069.1:0-5730 GCA_002317325.1 Bacteroidales bacterium UBA1711 | reverse complement strand
CCGTTGTCGATGGGGAAGTTGAGGCCGAAGACGGTGTTGAGACGGAACTCCTTTTCGTCGGCGGGGTCGAGGCGTGCGGTGCCGTAGGCGTAGCAGGAGGCGGGGCCTTCGCTGAGGCCGAAGGTGACGGGGCCTTCGCCTTCGATTACGCAGTCGTCGGTGTGGAGTGTGAGGGTGCGGGCCACCAAGTCGGGGTCGTCGAGTTTTTCCTGCGAGGTGATGGTGTAGGTTTTGGCTGCGTCGTCGTAGTGCAGCAGGCCGTAGCTGCAGAGGAGTTCGGTGCCGTTCTGGTGTTTGGTGAGGAACGATGAGACGGGTCGGAGCGACGACTGGTCCATGCGGATGGCTGCGTTGATGCGGTTGCCTTTCCAGTCGGTGGGGTTTTCGGGCACGGCGATGCGGATGTTTGCGGGGTCGAGGTAGTCGGCGTAGGCCAGGAGGCCGAGCTGCTCGATGGGGGCGCAGTTGTGGAGCAGCCGCACGCCGCCGTCGAAGAACAGGTCGGGGTGCTGCGCGTCGATGCGCACCTTGCCGGCGAAGCCGAAGGCCGAGGAGAGGACGAAGCGGGCGCTGTCGGGCACGAAGCCGTCGGCGGTGCTGCCCCGGGGGCCTGAGGCGATGGCGGAGCAGGTGACGGGCTGGGGCTTTTGGTCGGCGCCCACATAGTCGATGACGCCTTTGCCGCTATATTTCTGTCCGTTGTCCACCAATAGGTCGCAGTGGTGGAAGAGGTGGAAGGCGCTGTCGCGTGGGAAGAGGGCCTGCGCCCCTTTGAGGAGCGAGAGGCCGCCGCCGCGCGAGAAGTGGAGCGTGTCGGCTGCGGGGGCAATCAGCGCGTCGGCGATGGGCAGGGCGAAGACGTTGCGGGCGGTCAGTTCCTCGCGGTCGTAGAGGTAGGTGCTGCCCACGGCGTTGAAGCGGATGTCTTTTTGCTGGGGAGTGACGCTTTCGAAGCGGGCGCCGGGCATTTTGTCGAGGCGGCGGCTCCGCTCGGCGAGCGTGAGGCTCTCGGCGCCGCCCGTTTCGAGGCGCTTGCTGTTGTCCAAGGCGAGGGAGAGGCGGTTCCAGTCCCAGGTGTACTGGTCCACGAAGGCGGCGTAGTTTATGGCGGTGAGGAGGGCGCGCTGCACCGAGTCGTTGGAGCGGAAGAGGGCGTTCTGTTTATCGTAGTTGACGAGCGAGCGCATATTGTCGGCCCGGAAGGTTTCTTCGTCGTATTGGTTGGAGCGGAGGACGAAGCTGGTTTTGCGGGCCTCCATTTCGCGGCTGCGGAGTTTGAAGTCGGCCGACCGCAGCACGCCGCCGTGGGTGGAGCAGGTGCCGAAGGCGGAGGCTCCCTTGGGCTGCAGCGCTATGCGGCCCGAGAGGCGCGCTTCGCCGCGGTACATTTGGAACTCGGGGCCGTTGAGCAGCTGCGACACCGTCATGGAGTCGCTGTAGGGGTACCAGCGGAGGAGGGTGTTGCTGTTGTGGACTTCGGGGAATCCGTCTTCCTCCTTCACATAGAAGGTGTCGGTCTTGGCCATCATGGAGTCGGGGAAGAAGAGGTATTTGTCGGTTTTGGCGTAGGCGGCGAGGTATTCCAGCACGCCTTCGCCGCGGAGGCCGCGGTAGCTGAGGTCCACCTTGCGGTGGAAGGTGCCGCGGCCGCCGTAGGCGGGATAGCCGCCTTTGGGGGCTTCGCATACGAAGCCGAGGCTGTAGTCGGGCTGCACCTTGAGGGGTTCGGCGATGTCGGGGAAGATGCCCGCCGAGGAGAGCACGCCGCCGAAGGCCAGGCTGTCGGTCTTGAAGTCGGTGAGCTGCTTGATGACGAAGGGGTGGAGCGAGTAGTAGAAGCGGTCGCGGACGTAGGCGCCGCCGAAGATGAAGGGTTGGTCGTAATAGACAAAACTGGGTTTCAAGCTGTTGAAGATGGGGTAGTCCTTGTTCTTCTTCAGTCCGCAGTGGTTGTCGGCCATGTCGATTTGGATGTTGCCCACGAGGTTGTAGAGCGGGGTGCGCACCCACTGGGTTTTGTTGGGGTCGGTGAAGGAGGTCACCTTGAACCGCAGCGAGTCGATTTGGGGGAGGTCGAGTTTGAACTGGTCATAGACGAACATGGCGTTGGTGACGTTCATGTTGAAGCGTCCCACGTTGATGTGGCCCGAGAAGGCGATGTCGCGGTTGCGTTTGACGGTGATGTCGCCCCCGTAGGGTTTGACCACCACCAGCTGGCTGTCGCTGACTACAAACTTCTCTATGCCGTGGACGCGCAGGTCGAAGGAGGTGAGGTCGAGTTCGGCGTTCACTCCCTTGGTGTCGCTTTCGAGAGTGAGGGCGTCGTAGTCGTGCCCTTTCTGCTTCATGATGGCTTTGTAGAAGCCCACCAGTTTGTCGTGGACGTGGATGCGGTTGGCGGCCTCGTCGAAGGAGACCAGTCCCGCTTTGGAGAGGCCGTGGATGAGCAGTTTGGTCTGCACCTCGTCGAGTTTCACATGACGGGCCAGCGCCGCGAGCGAGAAGTCGCGCTTCATGCCGTTGTCCTTCATGAAGTTGAAGACCCTCACCACGGGGCTCACAGCGTCGATGCCCTTCACCTCGCGGTCTTTTCGCTCGGAATAGAAGGCGTTGGACTCGAAGGTGACGAAGGTGCGGGTGTTGTCTTGGGCCACCATGCAGAATTCTACGCGGTCTTTGTCCTGAAGCCAGTTGATGGACTCGCAGTAGATGTCCAGCTGGTGGTAGCTGTCGTTGTAGGGGCTGTAGTAGTTGCGTTTGGGGTCGTTGGTGAGTGCCACCTTTCTGTCCTTGACCAGGTAGCGCACCAGTATGCCCGTGTTGCTGATGGAGTCGTTGCCGAGGTAGAGCCGGACGGTGGCGCGCTCGGAGGTGAGCACGTTGGGCGTGAGCGAGAATTTGGTGGAGCTCACCACGAGGAAGGGCCTGCCCTGGCGGTAGAAAATCATGGAGGCGGGGTTTTGCTCGTCGTTGGTGACGAAGCGGGAGCCGTGCATCATGAAGCTGCCTTGGAAGTCCACGCCGGGCATCATTTCTTTGAGTTTGAAGTCGCGCTGGTAGGAGCGGAACTTGGGGAAGCTGTACTTGTCGGCGGCGAGGCGGATGTCCAGCTGCTCCTCCACCCGCCCCCGGATGGGCTGCTTGAAGTAGGAGGTGTTGACAAACTGCACCGAGTCGGCCGTGAATTTGGGGAACTTGGCTACCGCCTCGTACTCGTTGAGGTCGGCATAGCAGACTCCCGCCGGAAGGCCGCAGCGTTCCCACGTCAGGCGGCCGCCTTTGCCCCGCCACAGGTTGTCGAGGTAGTAATAGACTCCCGTGGTGCCGTAGATGGTGTTGGCGTCGCTGTTGGAGGCGGTGCCGGAGCTGTAGGTGAGTTCCACGGGCGAGGTGAAGAGGGTCTTTACGTCGTGGGAGGTGGTTTGGAACTGGAAGGGCGCGCCGGGCTGCACCTGCCACACCGCCGACCGCGACCGGTAGATGGTGCGGGTGGCGAGCAGGTCGGAGGAGTAGTCGATGAAGCCTCTCAGTTCCTTGGTTTTTTTGGTGAGGTCGGGCAGCGCCCGCACCGCCTCCATCCACTGGGCCAGGAGGGTGCCGCCGGCGGCTTGGTAGGCCACGAGTGTGGTGGTGAGGTCGAGGTAGTCCGGCACCGGGGCCAGTTTGGTGGAGCGGAGCGCGTTGTACATATCCACCACCTGCTTGCGGGTTTTGGCGTCCATGGGGCCGTAGATGCGAGTCAGGGATTCCACGGCGGCGGCGTTGGCCTTCAGCTTGGCCTCGTCTTTGGCGGAGCCGTTGAGGAAGGCGAGCAGCTGAGAGGCGAACTCGTCGGCGGTGAAGGCGGCGGGGGCCTTGCCCTTGGCTGCGGCCGACTGGGCGGACACGGTGCCGCAGGACGCCAGCAAGAGCATGGCAATCAGGATGGAAAAGAGTCTGTTCATGAGTGTGCGGTTTTGCATTTGCGGAGGCCGGGAGGTCCGACTTTAGAGAGTAATAACGCTGAAGCGGGGGTTTTATTGCAGCGGGTTGGCGCCCGGGTGAAAGAAGTATTTCGCCAATCCAAAAAAAAGTTGTATTTTTGCGCCGCCAAACTGAGAGACTGATTGTTTGGCAGAGAGGGCGTATTTACGCTTTATTCCTCAATGGTGAAACTTCGACAACTTCACAGGTTAAGACAGGAATAAGGTCGCACGAACCGCCGCTGTGGTGTGTATCCATACATTTTATGAGATACTTCCTGGCGGAGCAATTCAGCAGACTTTTTTTTGTTTTACCGGGAGTCGAAGCCCAACCATTGGAAATAAAGTCGCAAATGAACGGCTCCGCTTTCTTTTACAGGTAGGCAGCACTTTTTGAGCCGCAGCGGTGCGCAGCAGAGACCCCAGCAGATGAAAACACCTTTGCCCATATTCGACTCTCGGGCGATGCAGTCGCCCCTTGTGCCCCCGGCCGATTTCATCACCACCGCGCCCAGCGGGCAGGCGCTGAATGTCTTTGTCAGCGGCGGCGAGGCCGTAGTGGCGCTTCCCGTCCACGCCATCGGCGGCTCTTTCGGCCGCTCGAGGTCGCTGGTTATCCCGCCCGCCGTCAGCTGCAACGGCCGAACCTATCGTGTGACGGGCTTGGGAGACCGCGCCTTCAGGGGATTCAGCCACATCGTCAGCGTCCAGCTGCCCGACACCCTCACCGCTATCGGGCACCTGGCCTTCCTCGGCTGCTACGACATTGTCGAAATCGACATTCCCGACGGGGTTGTCTCCATCGGCAACGGGGCGTTTTCCTATTGCAGCTGCTTGAAACGCCTTACCCTCGGCTCCTCGGTCTGTCAGCTTGGCGCCGGGGCGTTCAACTATTGCAGCCGCCTCACCCAAATCACGTCCAAGGCCAAAGAGGCTCCGCTGCTGGACGAGCGGGTGTTCAACCACGTGGGCGGCGACATTCCTATCTACATTCCGAGCGGCAGCCTGTCGTCCTACTGCGAGCGGTGGGGTCAGAGTTTCGCCAACTTTGAGGAGCTTTAGACCATTTTTGTATTATGTGAACAGTGAACAGTGAACGGACAAATGGAGGGGTAAAAATTAATGATTTAGAATTTATTATTGTTTCGGCGGCGGGGGGCAGGACGGGGGTGGGGCGCTGCGGGTTCTCCAGTATTGGAATTTGTCGGTTGCAACTGACGAAAAATAGGGAAAAGTGTCGGATGCAACCGACACTTTTTTATTAAAACTGTCGCCTATGTCCGACATTCTTTGTGTCTTTGCAGGACAAAAGGAAAGGCCATGGAAACGCTATTTTCCAAGCATGACAGATGTATGAGGATCACAACCACCAAGTTGGCGAGGGATATGATGGATGAGACAAACTGGGACACCCGGCTGATTTGTCTGCAAGGGCCGCGCGGGGTGTGCAAATCGACCCTGCTGCGGCAGTATATCAAGCTCCACTATCCCTTGACGAGGTGCACAAATATGAGACTTGGAGCAAAGAGATAAGGGAAATCTACAACCTGGTGTAATGGATGAAAATTAGGCTGTATTGAGGAGCTGTTCACTATAGGTTTAAAAAATAGGCTGGTTTCCTGCTCTGACTGAGGGGATGGCTGGTAAGTAATTAATAATTTATAATTTAGAGTTGTTACGGCGGTTGGGGGGGCATGGATACATCGGGGCGGGAACGGACCTGTAACGGATCTGTGACGGACCTGTGACGGGGCTGTGACGGACCTGT
>DCJB01000046.1:6169-9561 GCA_002317325.1 Bacteroidales bacterium UBA1711 | reverse complement strand
GTGTTCTCCATCACGCGGTAGCACTTGGTGGCGGCGTTGCCGCCCATGCTCACGAGGTCTTCCTGGTTCTGGCTGCTCGGAATGCTGTCAACGCTGCACGGGGTGCACAGCTGCTTGCTCTGGCTCACTATGGCGGCGGCGGCATACTGCGGAATCATAAAGCCGCTGTTGAGGCCGGGCTTGGCCACGAGGAAGCTGGGCAGTCCCCGTTTGGCGTCAATAAGTTGGTAGGTGCGGCGCTCGCTGATGCTGCCCAACTCGGCAACGGCAATGGCGAGGAAGTCCAGCACCATAGCCATAGGCTCGCCGTGGAAGTGGCCGCCGCTGATTACCATATCCTCATCGGGCAGGACAATGGGGTTGTCGGTGGTGCTGTTGATTTCGGTCTCCACAACCGAAGCCACATAGGCGATGGTGTCCTTGGCGGCGCCGTGCACCTGGGGCGCGCAGCGGAAGCTGTAGGGGTCTTGGACGTGTTCTTTGTGGCGGCGGATAATCTCGCTCCCCTCGGTGTAGCGGCGCACGGCGGCGGCGGTCTCAAGCTGTCCCTTGTGGGCGCGCACCAGGTGGAGGCTCTCGTAGAAAGGTTCAATGCGGCCGTCGAAAGCGTCGAGGCTGAGGGCGAGGAGCATATCCGACTGCTTGCTGAGACGCTGGGCCTTGATGACGCACCAGGTGGCGTAGCTGCTCATGAACTGGGTGCCGTTGAGCAGGGCGAGGCCCTCTTTGCTCTGCAGTTCGATGGGCTGCCAGCCCAGTTCGTCATACACCTTCTTCACGTCGGTGCGCACCCCTTTGTAATAGACGTCGCCCATGCCGAGGATGGCGGGGAGCATCAGGTTGGCCAACGGGCAGAGGTCGCCGCTGGCGCCGAGGCTGCCCTGCTGATACACGATGGGCAGCACGTCGTTATTGTAGCAGTCGATGAGGCGCTGCACGGTCTGCAGCTGCGCGCCGCTGTATCCGAAGGTGAAGTTCTGCGCCTTGAGCAGGAGCATAAGGCGCACCACATCTTGCGGCACCTCGTCGCCCACGCCGCAGGCGTGGCTCATCACCAAGTTCTTCTGCAGCTGGCTCAGCTGCTCCTTGTTGATGGAGATGTTGCACAGCGAGCCAAATCCGGTGGTCACGCCGTAGATGGGCTCCTTCTGAGTCTCCATCTTCTTGTTCAGATAGTCGCGACATTTCTGAATGCGTGCCTTGGCCTCGTCGCTGAGGGCCAGGGTCATCTTCTTATCTACGATTTCCTTCACTTTGGCAATCGTGAGACGTTCATTAGGATTGAAATAGTGAATCATGCGATAAATGGTTAACAGATGAATGAATCCGAATCAAGCCGCCCCTTCCGCCCCAGCAAGTCCCCCGCCCCCCGCGAGTCCCCTCGTCCAGAGCAGCCTCCCCCCGCTCCCTGCAGAAGCCCCCGCTCCCCCTCACCGCGCCAGCCAACTCCAAATTGTCCTCCGCGCCAGCCAACTCTAAATTCTTAATTCTTAATTCTTAATTAATTCTTTATTCCCTCTTTCGCTCTCTCTGCAATCACGTCGTCCACGAGAATGCGTCCGCAGTGGTCGCACACAATCACCTTCTTGTGGAGCTTGATTTCGCTTTGGCGCTGGGGGGGTATTTTGCTGAAGCAGCCGCCGCAGGCGTCGCGGTCGATAGTCACCACGGCCAGCCCGTTGCGGGTCTTCTGACGGATGCGCTTGTATCCTGTGAGATAGCGCTCGTCTATATACTGCTCCATCTCTTTGCTCTTTTCGAGGAGGCGGACCTCGTCCTTCTTGGTCTCTTCGGTGATGGAGGTCAGCTCCTCGCGCTTGGCTTCGAGGTCTTTCTGCCGGCTCTCAATCAGCTGGTTGGCGGCCTCGATGTGCTGGTTCACCTCCTCAATCTTCTTGGCGGAGTCGCGGTTGCGGTGTTCGCAAAGCTGGATTTCAAGGTTCTGGAACTCAATCTCCTTGTTGATAGCCTCGAACTCGCGGTTGTTGCGCACGTTGCCCTGCTGCTTCTCGTACTTCTGAATCATCATCCGATGTTCCTCTATCTCGTTGTTCCTGCGGGCGATGGCGGTTTTCTGTTCGGTGATTGCGCCGTTTAGGTTCTCAATGCGGGTCTGCAGGCCGGCTATCTCGTCTTCGAGGTCTTCGATAGTCTGGGGCAGCTCTCCGCGGATGATGTGGATTTTGTCAATTTCCGAATCAACAAGCTGCAGGGTGTAGAGGGCTTCGAGACGCCGCTCCACGGCTAAGTCAACGTCCGACAGTGTGTGCGACGTGGTGATGACAACCTGCTCTTCGGGTTCGGGTTTGATGGCTTTCTTCGGCATTTTGTTATAGTTTATGATTATTCTTTCGTTTCTGCTGCGGCTCGCTACCTGTTGGCGCACAGCTACATATAGTTCACATAGCTCCGCCCTTTCTCGGCAATGCGAACTGCAAAGTTACTAAATTTTTTCGATATGAGAGAATAAAGTGTCGCCAAGCAGAACTGTTCGCTCTCAAAGTGGCCAATATCGACAAGCGTCACGCGGCCCGCCGCCTGCTGGAAATCGTGATATTTGAGGTCGCCCGTGAGGTAGGCGTCGGCCCCGGCGCCCACTGCGTCCTCTATCAGGAACGCCCCTGCTCCGCCGCACACCGCCACGCGGCTCACCACCGGCCCCGCCGCTTCGCTCACCCGCAGCACCGGCAGCCCTATGCACCCCTTCACCTGCTCCAAAAATGCCTCGGCGGGCATAGGGTAGGGGAGCCGCCCTATCATGCCCGCCCCCGCGTCGCCCTGCGGCCGCCCGGGCAGCGGCCGCAATATGCGGCAGTCCTCAATCCCCAACTGCGTCGTCAGGGCGCCGTTCACCCCCTCGGGCAGGTTGTCAAAGTTCGTGTGCGCCGCATACACCGCCAGCCCCTCCCTTATCACCCTCATCACCAAGCGTCCCGCGGCCGTGTCGGCCGTTATCCGCTTCATGCCGCGGAAGATGGCGGGGTGGTGGGTCACAATCAGGTTGGCTCCCCGTTCCGCCGCCTCTGCGGCCACAGCCTCGGTCAGGTCCAAGGCCACCAGCGCCCCCGTGCATTCGCTCTCGGGGTCTCCAATCAAAAATCCGGCGTTGTCGTAGTCCTCCTGCAGCTCGGGGTGCACCTCGCTGTCAAGAAATTCGGTGATGTCTCTTATCTTCATCGTGTTGCTATTGTTTGAAAAAGGTTGATTTCAGCGTTACCGTTTGTCATACAGCGGACTCGGTCTATACCGCCCCCATCCGCCTCCGCTGCAAAGATACGCTTTTTCTGACAATCTGTCATACCTTTTTCCGCCCCCGCCCCCCCACAACTCTTAATTCTAAAATCGAAATTCTTAATTCTCCCCAGCCCCGTTACTCCCCCGTTACTCCCCCG
>DCJB01000046.1:0-6023 GCA_002317325.1 Bacteroidales bacterium UBA1711 | reverse complement strand
TCTTAATTCTTAATTCTCTCCAGCCCCGTCTCACCATAATCCCCCCCGTCCCCCTCCCCCTCTTAATTCCCAATTCTTAATTCTTAATTCTTAATCCTTAATTCTCCCCGCCTCCCTCCCCCTCCTGTCAGCAGGTGACATTTTGTCACCCCCGACTATCCCTGCCGTGCCTTGGCACGAAAAATGCAACACACTACCCAGAGTCCGCCCCCGCTCGGGCGTCCACCAACGAAAAACAAATATCAATAACTTAATAACCTATCAGCTATGAACATCCAACCATTAGCAGACCGTGTTCTGGTTCAGCCCGCTGAGGCCGAACAAAAAACCGCTTCCGGCATCATCATCCCCGACACCGCCAAAGAAAAACCCCAGCGCGGCAAAGTCCTCGCCGTCGGCAAAGGCACCAAGGACCACGAAATGACCGTCAAGGTCGGCGACAACGTCCTCTATGGCAAGTACAGCGGCACCGAAATCGACATCGACGGCACCAAGTACATGATCATGAAAGAGAGCGACATCTACGCCATCATCTAACCATTCAACCACATTATTAACAACCCATTAAACGAACAACATCATGGCAAAAGAAATAGTCTTCAACAACGATGCCCGCGAACAGCTTCGCAAGGGCGTTGACGCATTGGCAAACGCAGTAAAGGTTACCCTCGGCCCCAAAGGTCGCAATGTGGTCATCGACAAGAAATTCGGCGCCCCCCACATCACCAAGGACGGCGTGACTGTCGCCAAGGAAATTGAACTCGAAAACGGCATCGAGAACATGGGCGCCCAGATGGTCAAAGAGGTCGCCTCCAAGACCAACGACCAAGCCGGCGACGGCACCACCACCGCCACCGTCCTCGCCCAGTGCATCGTCAACACCGGCCTCAAAAACGTCACCGCCGGCGCCAACCCCATGGATCTCAAACGCGGCATCGACAAAGCCGTGGCCGTCATCGTCGACGACCTCAAGGCTCAGTCCCACGAAGTGGGCGGCGACATCGAAAAAATCCGCCAGGTGGCCACCATCAGCGCCAACAACGACAGCCAGATAGGCGACATCATCGCCGAGGCCATGGAGAAAGTCTCCAAAGACGGCGTCATCACCATCGAAGAAGCCAAGGGCATCGAAACCAGCGTCAAAGTGGTCGAAGGCATGCAGTTCGACCGCGGCTACATCAGCCCCTACTTCGTCACCGACACCGACAAGATGGAGTGCACCTACGACAACCCCCTCATCCTCATCTACGACAAGAAAATCAGCACCCTCCAGACCCTCCTGCCCATCCTCGAACCCGTCGCCAAAAACGGCCGTCCCCTCCTCATCATCGCCGAGGACGTCGAAACCGAGGCCATGGCCACCCTCGTGGTCAACCGTCTCCGCGGCGGCCTGAAGGTCGTCGCCGTCAAAGCCCCCGGCTTCGGCGACCGCCGCAAAGAAATGCTCGAAGACATCGCCGTCCTCACCGGCGGCACCGTCATCAGCGAGGAGAAAGGCTACAAACTCGAAGATGCCACCCTCGAAATGCTCGGCACCTGCGAGAAAATCTCCATCGACAAAGACAACACCACCATCGTCAACGGCGCCGGCGACAGCGACATGATCAAAGCCCGCGTCAACCAAATCAAGGCCCAGATCGAGAAGACCACCAGCGACTACGACCGCGAAAAACTCCAGGAACGCCTCGCCAAGATGGCCGGCGGCGTGGCCGTCATCTACGTCGGCGCAGCCTCCGAGGTCGAAATGAAGGAGAAGAAGGACCGCTTCGACGACGCCCTCCACGCCACCCGCGCCGCGGTTGAAGAAGGCATCATCCCCGGCGGCGGCACCGCCCTCATCCGCGCCGCCGAAAAACTCGCCTCCATCACCCCCGCCAACGAGGACGAGAAACTCGGCGTCGAAATCATCCGCCGCGCCATCGAATCCCCCCTGCGCATGATTGTCGAAAACGCCGGCCTCGAAAGCAGCGTCATCGTCAACGAAGTCAAAAACGGCAAGGACGACTACGGCTACAACGCCCGCACCGAGACCTTTGAGCACCTCTTCAAGAGCGGCGTCATCGACCCCGTCAAGGTCTGCCGCGTGGCCCTGCAGAACGCAGCCAGCATCGCCGGCATGCTCCTCACCACCGAGTGCGTCATGTGCGACATCAAGGAGCCCGAACCCCCGATGCCCGCCAACCCCGGCATGGGCGGCATGGGCGGAATGTACTAAGCCGCTCTCCTTTGACAACAGACTATTGCGGGCGGGCCGCTGTGCGGCCCGCCCTTTTTGTCTCCCCCCTTGGCCACAAGCGGCAGTCTCTCATTTCCCGCTATCCATCAATCCCAAATAGTTTTATGAAGAACGATTACAACAGCAATTCCCCCAAAAAAACCGTTGCCCCGAAACACTTCGCCCTCCCCGAGGCCATGGGAGGCGAAACCCCGCTCAATGAAGACGAAAAAAAACTGAAAGCCGTTGCCGGCACCTATTTCGAGCGTGCCATGAACAATGCCGCGCAGACGCTTCGCTATATCTTCAACAACAAGTTGCAGCTGACCCCTACGCCCGATTTCAAGGATTTGGAAAAAACCTTGAGAGGCTTGGCGGAGAACAGCGCCTTGGCCGACCCGCTCAAGCACGACGAGTTCCGCAAACTGGTCTTCCACCATATCCCGCTCTTCAAGGCGCTGGAAGATTACCGCACCCGCCCCCCAAAGCCCCAAAAAGGGTCATTCAGCCAGCCAAAGGAAGTGAGAAAACTCTACTCCGCCGCCGACATCCTTATTGACCTCGCCGACATGGTCGGAGCCCTCAACCACTATCGCAACACCTACACCCATGCCAACCACTCTTGTTCCCAACAAACCAAAGCAGCCCTGCAGCAACGTGAGGGAGAGATTGCCAAATGGATGGAAAATGTCTTCGACAGTGCCGTCCGCATGACCAAGGAACGCTGTGGTTTCAGCGCCGACCAGATGAAATTCCTCCAATGTGGTTTCGGCTCCAGAAGGAAAAGGGATGGGAAGAAGTTCGTTCTCAACGACCAATTTTTCTTCGCCCTCACCCGCAACGGCCTCGAAGTCACCCCCGCGGGCCGACTCTTCCTCTGCTGCTGCTTCCTCCCGTCGCACTATGTGTGGGACTTCCTCGGCCGGGTGAATTTGGAGAGAACAACCCCGTTCGACCAAAATCAGCGTGATATTCTTAGCCGGGCGCTCAACGTCTTCCACCTGCGGCTGCCGCAGGAGAACCGTATCGAGTCCGACACGTCGGAAGGCGGGCTCCTCTTGGACGTGTTCGCCGAGTTGGGTCGCTGCCCCCTGCGCGAAGTCTTCGACCACATCTCCCCCCAAGGACAGAAGCAGTTCCGCCCCAAGCCCGACGACCGGTCGCCCGACGGCGAGGAGGTGCTGTTGGCGCGCTACGACGACCGCTTCCCCCAACTGGCCCTCCGGCTCATCGACCAGCTGGGCATCCTCGACCTCGTTGACAAAAATGGGAACAAAAAGGAGGGCATACGCTTCCAGCAGCGGTTGGGCAGCTTCCGCTTCCGCTTCTACGACAAGCGCTGCGTCGATGGCGCCAGTCGGTTGAGAACCTTGCAGAAAGAAATCAACGGCTTCGGCAAGTGGCACGAGTTGGAATCCCGCCGCCGCTCCCGGTGGGCCGGCATCATCAGGGAGTCCGCCCAACCCGACCAGGAGTCGGAGGGCGGCTTCGCCCCCGACACGGCCGACTCCCAGCCCTATGTTACCGACTGCGCCCCCCGCTACAACATCCACAACAACCGCATCGGCATGACCTGGGGGCTCGATGATGGCTTGTTCTTGCCCGACCTCCCCAAGGCCGCGGAAAACCCCGGCAGTGTCGCAGTAGAGCAGCCCGTCCCCAAGTGTTCGATGAGCATCTTCGACCTCCCCGCGCTGCTCTTCTACCGCCACTTGATATTCAAGAAAGGAAACATAGCGAATCTCGCTACCCCCGCCAAGGTGATACAGGACTGCTGCAACAATCTTCACGAACTCTTCGAGCTTGCCGAGCAAGGTGCAAGCCCCGACGCATTGAAAAAGTTCGCCGTTGATAAAGGAATTGCCGACTCAAGCATACCCGTGCGGCTGCTAAACTACATCAATGGCAACCCCTGCGGCCCCCAAGACCGGCTGGCCGCCCATGCCGCCCAAGTGCTCCAAGAGGTGGTCGAACTGTGCGAAAACAGGCTGGACCAGCTCAAAGAGGCTCAGAAATGCGATATTAAGTACGGCAAAAAGGGCTGCCGCCAAGTCCGCTATGGCCACATGGCCCAGTACCTCGGCAAGTCCATCATGCGCTGGCAGCCCCCCCGCCCCGGCGGTCAAAACAAGCTCACCGGCCTCAACTATCAGACCCTCGTGAAGGCCCTCGCCACCTCCGGCCAGTCGTGGAACGACCGCGAGGTGAACCAACTCTTCCAAAAATCCGAACTGCTGGGCTCCGACCACCCCCACCCCTTCCTCGCTGAGGCGCTCCGCGGAACCCAAAACCTCGGCCACTTCTACTCCCGCTATCTCGCCCGCGAGAAAACCTTTGCCCTTAAAATGAAGGCCGAACTGGAAGCCCGTCCCGCCGAGGCGCTGCGGCAGGTCCCATTCGCCAAACCCGATGCCGCCAAATGGAAGGACTGCCAGTCCCACCCCGACTATATCAAGGACTACGCCCGCCGACTGCTCCACACCCCCGCCGGCGGAAAAGAAACCCCTGCCATCCTCCTCCTCCCCGACGGACTCTTCGACGCTCACGTCCGCAAGGCCATAACGGCCTTCCTCCCCAATACCGAATTGTGCCAAATGGCGAATGAGAAAGTCCCCGGCAACAATGAGAAAGTCCCCGGCAACGAGTGCTGCTACAAGTATGGCATATCCAAACTGATTGCCCAATACTTTGAGCAGGTGCAGAATGACTATGCCCAGCCGTTCTACAACGCCGATATGCCGGACTTCGGCAGAGCCTACAGCCTCACCACCAAACTCTATGGTCAGAAGGTGGGTAATTCGCACCAGCCCTACTACATGAACTCAGCGAACCTCAAGACCGCCGTGGCTAAGTGCGGTGCGGAAACGGTGCGACGAGCTGTTGATATGAAGGCCGCCCAAACCGAGGAGTCGGCAAAAAGGAAACTACGCTCCATTCTGAACAACGAGAAGGCCATCCGCCGACTCATGACCCAGGACAAAGTCCTCTTCCTCACCGCCAAAGAACTGCTGTACTCCCTCTTGACACATGAATGGTTCAATTACTATACTAAGCCGGCCAACACCTCCGTCCTCCAACAAATCAATAGTGTGCAGCTGCAATCCGCTGATTCTGATTTTCTCCGCCAGTGTTCCCAGATAATTGGTGATGACCAGTTGCCGACCTTCCGCTTCAAACTGAAAAACAGTGATGTGACGATTACCCAAGAAAACCTCTCGCTACGTAATATGGGCAACGTCTATCGTGTGCAGCGCGACCCCCGTTGGCAGACGCTGCAAAAGTTGCTCGAAAAATTGGAGCAGACCGAGGTGCAATATGGTGCCATCACGGCGGAGTTCAAGAATCACGAAGAAAATTCGGTGAAAGCCGTCGAACTCTCTCAGAGATTGGAGCATGAAGCGTATTCAGACGCTATCGGACGAGGTGAAACAATTGACGAGGAAACAAGCCATAATTTTAGGAAACTGTTGGTCTGTCATCCAACGCTTAGCAAGTATCAATGCGACGAAATAGTGTTGGTTCGGAACAAGTTTAATCACAATCAGTATGTCGATCCGTCTATATCTAAAGATAAAATTTTTATTGAGAGGAACATGAATGGGAAGAAAGTTCCCAATTTGGCAAAGGCAATGTATGAGACAATGAAGGAGGCAGTAGAGCATCCCGAAGATATTATTAGGAAAGAGGTAGGCGAGGTGAGTGGTGGTTGACAGCAGCGGAGGATGTCGAATGGCCAATAACTCTGAATATTTAGTTCTTAAAAATCCTGTTGACTCACTCATGTTCTCGACCTCAAGGCGTACAAAAA
>DCJB01000120.1 GCA_002317325.1 Bacteroidales bacterium UBA1711 | reverse complement strand
CCTGTCTGCCCCAGGTGGCTGTCAGCAGTTGCGAGGAGGTACGGCGGAGAGCCACTACGCCCGTGCGCAGCGGTTCGTGGTATGGGCGGCCGTGCTGGTAGAGGTAGGCGTACATCATCACTTGAAACCATTTGTCTGGAACCATGGTGTATTCGGCGTCGGGCGAGAGAACTTCCAGTTCGACTGGATCCGCTCTGCCCGACTTGTAGTCGATGATGCGGAGGAGGCCTCCGATGCGGTCGATTCGGTCGGCCCGGCCCTTCAGCAGGACCCGCTTGCCGCCGCTCTTGGTTGGGAATGTCACCTCTTCTGCCAGTTCTTCTTCGAGGCCGACTATCTGGATGGTTCCGTCGCCAATGCGTTCCAATTCTTTGATTTCGCTGCGGAGGAAGTTGGTGAGCTGTATTTTGGCGACGGATTTGTAGAAGTGGTTGCGCCCCAGCTGGCTGCGGCCGTGGAGGAACTGCTCGTGCAGCACACGGTTGATGATGTCGTCCAGCTCGTCGATGGCTTTGCGGAGGGTGGCTCTTTTCACCCGACCGTCGGGGTCGCGTGAGTAGATGGCCTCCAAGGCCTCGTGGATGCAGTCGCCGAGTTCGTTCTGCTCAAGGTCTTCCTTCAGTGCTTCACTCTCTTTAAGCCGGAGTACCTCTTCGTAATAGAATCGCAGCGGACAGTTGCGATATTTATTCAGGACGGAAGGCGAGAAGCCGCTGGCGGAGAGTTCGTCTATCCGCTTTATGCTTGCGGGGTCTTTCTCATAGCAGTCGGGGATGTGCAGGGGGACTGTGCCGCTGCCGGCCGAGAGGGCTTCTTCGTGGAGGGTGATGTTTTGGGGGTATCGGTGGGAGAGTTCGTCGCGGACTTGCAGGACAAATCGGCTGGGTTCGCCTTTTCCCATGCCTTCGGCCTCGGTGCTGTAGAGTATGTGTACACGGTCGGCACGCTGCAGGAGTCGGTAGAAGTTGTAGGCATACACGGCGTCTTTGTCGTGGTAGGTGGGAATGCCGAAAGCTTTCTTCAGGTTGAATGGAATGAGCGTGTTGGCCGACTTGTTGGCCGGGAAGACCCCTTCGTTGGCGGAGAGGAGGATGATGCGTTTGAAGTCAAGGTTGCGCGTCTCTAACACGCCGAGGATTTGGAGTCCAAACAGGGGCTCGCCGTAGAATGCCACGCTCCTGCGGTGGGCCATACGGGTGTAGATTTTGGAAAGCACGCTCAGACTCTCGATGAAGTGGTAGTCTTGCTGGAGGCTGATGAAGTGGCGGATGATTTCGAGGAGGCAGCCGAGTGCCTCCTTTTCTTTTGGGTTATTGGAGAGGGTTTCGGCTTCGTATAGTCGCAGTACGAGGCGTTGGGCAATGGCCAGGAAGTCGTCGGGCGAGGGTTCGGCCTCGGGGAAGAGAAACTCCACGGCTTCAAACGAGGCCTCTGCGGTAGTGCAGACCGTCTTCAACTCTTCTCGCCTGGCGTAGATGATGTGTTCTTCTTTTAGTAGGTCGGAGACTCTGGCGTATAGTACCGTTTCGCCCATCAGGCCGGCGACGGCGGGGTCTGAGAGGAGGTCTCTCACATCGGTGTGGTAGTACCCATTGCCGTGCCGCTGCTGGTGGAGGCTGAAGAGTTTGAGCATCAGGGCATGGGTGGCTGTGTTGCGGAAAGGGTAGCCCATGGTGATGTTGGCGGTGCGAATTTCGGCGGGCAGTGAGTTAAGGGCGGGCAGGAGCAGGCTTTCGTCGGCCAGCACTAATGCGGTCTGCTCTATGTCGCCGTCGGCAAACTTTTGTGCCTGTTCGGACAGTAAGAGTCCGGCATATTTGCACTGCATTACGTTCTCCGGGCAGCTGACAATTGTTATTTCTTTGTGTCCTTGCGAGAAGTGGTTGTGGAATCGGTCGATGTTGCCGAGCAATTCTTGGTGCTTGCGGAGGAAGTGGCCGGCCTCTTGCATGGGGTCGGTCGCATAGTGTGCGTCGCCGTCGGTATAGAGCCGTCCCGTCCCGTCCCGAACATAGTGTTCGATAATTATTTTCTCGCAGGTTGTGAGGGCGTTGAACCCAACGAAGCAATAGTCCTGCGAGGATCGGCCTTGGGTGATGGACTCTATGTTTTCGGCTACATGGCGGTAGGCCATGCCGCTGTATGCTTTTCTGCTGGCAGCCAATCGGCTGTGCAGTTCGCTGTAGTAGTGGTAGAGCGATTTGAAGAATGTGAGGTAGTGCTCTTGGAAGGGGGTTAGTCTGGCGGCCTCTATGTCCCATTCGCCGAGGGATTTCAGGTCGTGGAGGTTGGAGAAGAGCTGCCGTGCGTCAACACAGTAGAGGTCTATCTCCGAAAAGTCGGAGAGCATCATGTCGCCGAAGGAGATAAACTCTTCAAAGGTCTCGAATTTGCGGCCTTCGTTGGAGGTGTGGCGGTGGATGTCGAAGAGTTCGAAGATGAGGAACTCGTTGGGAACAATCTCCATCTCGCCAAGTTCGGCAATGAGTTCGTCTATGCCGAGGATTCGGGGCAGGAGGAATGGCTGCCCCTCCATACGGGCGAATTGACGCTGGAGGAAGAGTCCCGATCGGCGGTTGTTGAAGACCACGGTTGTATGTTGGAGGCCTTCGGGGTGGTCCGCTCGCAGTTGGCGGGCAACTTCGGCTAAGAAAGTTTCCATTGTTGGGCTTGTTGAAGTGTTTCGGGCTTGCCTACGTCTAACCAGTCCTCTTTGGGATGGAGGAACTGCCCTATGGAATGGGTGGCAGCAATTTGCAAATAGGCGGGTATGATGGGGTAGGGGTGGTCGGCGGGTGGAAGCAGGTGGAGGAGTA
>DCJB01000031.1 GCA_002317325.1 Bacteroidales bacterium UBA1711 | reverse complement strand
GGGGGGGGGGGGGGGGGGGGGGTGTCCGAATACCGCATGAGTCTTCATGAAGAATTGGACAGTTGAATCGGGGTCTGTATGAGTGTCGAGTGGGGGTGGGTGGTGGTGGTTCACTCAGGAGTTCTCGGCCGAACTGGGGGAGAGGAGGTGGCGGGCGACGCGGAGCTGGAGGTAGGTATAGCGCGAGTCGAAGTACTCATAAACGGGCTTGAGCAAGGTGACTTCGGGGTGGTCGAGGAGATAGTGGACTACCTCTTCCTGCCCTTCGGGCGGGAGGATGAGGTCGGGGTCCATGGCTCCGTTCTCCACGGCGGTGAAGAGATAGCCTTCCACCGTAGAGACGGAGCGAAGCATCTGCCCTGCCACCTCTTCCACGCTCCTCGTCTCGGCATAGAGGCGGGCGGCGCGCAGCCAGACAGGCTCTTTCTTCTGCTCCTGCTCCTCGCAGTAGTCCTCAATCATCTGCAGCAGTTCGGCTCCATATTGGGCCGCCTTGGCCTCGCCAATGCCCGGTATCTTCTTCAGCGCCTTGCTGTCGCGGGGCAGCAGGTCGGCAATGGCCAAGAGGCTTTTCTGCTGGATGACGGTATAGGCGGGCAGCTTGCTCTCATGAGCCTTTTCCTTTCGCCAGCGGGTGAGGATACGCACCATCTTGGGGTGCAACGAATCGGAATAGTCCTCCGCGGCCTTCCCGCCCCGGGCCTCCTTGGCCTTCTTGGGCTTGGCGAGTACGCTGTCAACCTTGGCTTTTTGGTATTTTTCCACATCGAAGCCCTCCCGCTGCACCTGGTTGAGGACGGCAATCTTCAAGTCGGCGGTGGAGCAATAGCGGTCGCCCAGTTCCTTGGCTCGGCGGGCGACGGCCTTGTTGTCGATGGAGACCCCGAGGAGGGGCCGCACCGAATCGTCCATCAGTTCCACCTGGCTGCCGAAATAGACCGCCGCCTTTCTCACACGCTCCTCCAGCAGCGGCCGTCCCTCCTCGTCCGGCAGCCGGCTGATGTCGGTCAGCTGGCGGCGGAAGCGGTCGGCCACGTCGGCCAAGGAGGAGGCAGCCGCCGACTGCTGCGAGAGCCGCCCGCACTGCTGAGGATAGGTGGTGCGGAGGTTCTCTTGAAAGAGCCGGTTCAGCTGCTCCACGTCGTGCTGCAGCGCCGAGAAGCCGAACAGCTCGAACAGCTGGTCATAGAAATACTGGCGCCGCAGCCCCTCCAATGCCTCCTCGGCCTGGGCGGGGGGCGTGAAGGTGGCGTTGAACTGCTCAATGTCCTCGCTTCCGAAGGCGCAGCGTTCTGAAATAGGCGAGAGGAGCGTCAGCCCTTCGAGGGTACGGCAGCGGCTGAGGGCCACATACACCTGCCCGTAGGCGAAAGCGTCGGCGGCATCGACCTGCACGCGGTCGAAGGTGAGACCCTGCGCCTTGTGGATGGTGACAGCCCAGGCGGTGCGGAGCGGGTACTGCGAGAGGGTGCCATCGACGTGCTGCTTGATTTGGTTGTCGGCGGGGTCGATGTCGTAGCGTATGTTCTCCCACGTCTCGGGCGTCACCCTGATGAGGTCGCCCTCCTCGTCGCGCACCATGATGACCCGCTGGCGGCGGCCCTCGTCGTCGGTCTCTTCAACCACCTCCTCCACGGTGCCAATCTTGCCGTTGAAATATCGGTGGGCGCCGCTGCTGTCGTTCTTCACAAACATCACCTGCGCCCCGGGCTTGAGCACGAGCGAGGTGTCCACCGGGGCCGACGAGGCGGGGAAGTTGCCGCTCACCACGGCCTCGAAGGAATAGGGCTTGGTATTGAGGGCGGCGAGGCGCTGGCTGTTCACCCGGTCGGCCTGGTAGTTGTGGGTGGTGAGGAGGATGGGGTCGGAAGCCTCTTTGGCTCCCGTGCGGGGTTGGGCGGGGGCAATGGCGCGGGCATTGAGGGCAGCCAGTGTCTCCCGGTCGAAACGGTTCTCCCTTATGTTGTTCAGCAGCGCCACGAAGGCGGGATCCTGCTGGCGATAGACGGTGGTGAGCTGGATGGTGACGTATGGCACGCGCCGGAGCGCCTTGGAGTGGAAGAAGAAGGGCGAGGGATAGACGCGGTCCATATAGGGCTTCTCGTCATCGGTCACCACGGGGGCAAGCTGCTGGGCATCGCCTATCAGCAGCAGCTGCACGCCGCCGAAGGGGCGGCTGCTGCGGCGGTAGCGGCGGAGGCTGTCATCTACTGCGTCGAGCAGGTCGGCGCGCACCATGCTTATCTCGTCGATGATGAGCAGGTCGAGGGTGCGGATGATGTCAATCTTGCTCTTCCGCAACTGTCGGCTGTGCTCGGGCATCTGATACTCGGTGACCAGTTCCGGCACATCGGGCAGGTAGGGGCAGAAGGGCAGCTGGAAGAAGCTGTGGATGGTAACGCCGCCGGCGTTGACGGCAGCCACACCCGTGGGGGCAAGCACCACGTGCCGCTTGGGGCAGCGCTCCACTATGTTGCGCAAGAAGGTGGTCTTGCCCGTGCCGGCCTTGCCGGTGAGGAAGACCGAGACGCCCGTCTCCAGCACATAGCGGCGAGCCAGCTCCGCCTGGGGGTTGCACTCGCTCATGAGACCGGCACTCTGCGGTCAATGCCAAACGACATGGGGCTCACCTTCAGCACCGGGGCGAACTGGAGCCGCTTCCACTCGTTGACGCGCACCTTGCGCAGCACCTCGGCCACCAAGGCGGGGTCGTAGCCCTCTTCCTCAATCTCCTCCTGGCAGAGCTGCTCCTCGATGTGGAGGTTGAGGATGGCGTCGAGGGTGGGGTAGTCGGGCAGCGAGTCGGAGTCCTTCTGCCCCGGGCGGAGTTCGGCCGAGGGCGCCTTGCGCATGGTGTTGAGCGGTATGCGTTCTCCGTTGCGGTTCACATACTCGCCCAGTTCATACACCTCGGTCTTATAGAGGTCGCCGATGACGCTCAGGCCGCCGCAGCTGTCGCCGTAGAGGGTGCCGTAGCCCATGGCGGCTTCCGACTTGTTGGTGGTGTTGAGGGCCATAGCGCCAAACTTGTTGGCATAGCTCATCACGATGGTGCCGCGAATGCGGGCCTGCATATTCTCCTCGGTCACGTCCTCGGGGCGGTCGCCGAAAAGGGGGTTCATGGCCTCGCGGAGCGTGTCGAACATCGGGCGGATAGGCACGATGTCATACGCCACGCCGAGGTTCTGCGCCAAAGCCACCGCGTCGTTGACGCTGTGGTCGGTGCTATACTGAGAAGGCATAAGGATGCCGTGCACGTTCTCGGGGCCGATGGCGTCGGCGGCCAGCAGGCACACCAGCGCGCTGTCCATGCCGCCCGAGAGCCCCAGCACCGCCCGCTGGATACGGTTCTTGCGGAAGTAGTCCCGCAGCCCCATCACCAAGGCCTTATACACCAGCTCCACCGCCTCGGGCTTTTCGTCGGCACACTCCTCCATCAGCTGCATATCCACACTCTCGCCGTGCTCCTCAAAATAGGGGAACTGGCACAGCACCATGCCCGCGGCGTTCATGGCCAGGCTCCCGCCGGCAAAGAGGAAGCTGCCCTCGCCGCCCGTGCGGTTGACAAACACCAGCCCCGCATTGAGGTTCTCGACAATTTTGTGCATACGGTAGCGTATGCGGTAGGGCTTGTTGTAGTCAAACACGTTGCAGCCGCAGCACACCACCAAGTCGGGCTGCTCGGTGTGCGACTTTGCCAACTCCTTCAAGTCCTCGTAGAATCCGATGGCGATGGCCTGTTCCTGGTACTGGATAGTCTGCACCCCTTCGCCGCGGACGAAATACTTCTGCTCGTCGGGGGCGAGGTACTTCTTGGTGACGATGCCGCGGATGGCGCAGTTCTGCACAAACACGATGGCGTTGCAGAGCCCCTTGTCCTGAATTTGGAGCGGCATACCGATGAGGAACGCCCGGTGCTCCGACTGCTGCACCAGTTCCTGCAAGGCGGCCTGGGCGCGCTTCTGCAAGTCGGTGTATGCCACCGAGCCGAACTGCGGGAAGCCGCACAGCGTGCAGGCGGGAAACACGGTGAGGAGCGCCTCGCGGCTCTCGGGCTTGTCAAGTTCTTCGAGAACCCACTTCAGATTCTCCTC
>DCJB01000122.1 GCA_002317325.1 Bacteroidales bacterium UBA1711 | reverse complement strand
CAGCAGCAGGAAGAGGAGGAACTTTGCTCTTTTTTTCATTCTTTGTTTGTTGAGTTGTGGGATGATGATTGAAATTATGTCAGTTTGCAGGTTGTTTTGTGAGAGGGGTGTCGGCTTTGGCATAGACCGACTTGCGGAGGCATACGCCTTGTAGCAGGCCGCGAAGGGCGAGGTAGGTGACGAAGGCGGTCCAGAGGCCGTTGTTCCACTGGCGGCGGAAGGCTTCGGCGCTCGCGGCGGGTTCGGGCAGGAGTCCTTTGAGCACGAAATAGACGGCAAAGAAGGCCGCCGTGGCGGCGAACATACTGTTGCGCATGGTGCGTGAGGCCGTGGCGCCCACGAATACTCCGTCTAAAAGGAATGCCGCCGCGCCGCACACGGGAATGATGAGCGTCCAGAAAAGGTAGGGCTGTGCGGCTCCAATCACGCCGGGGTCGTCACTGAATAGGCGCAGCAGTCCGTCGCCCCACACGGAATAGAGGGCTGTGAAGGCTATCGTCAGTATCCCGCCCCAGACCAGCAGCAGCCTTACCGACTGCCGTAGCGATTGTCCGTCTCTCGCCCCTATGTAGCGTCCCACAAGCGATTCGCCCGCGTATGCGAAACCGTCCATGACGTAGCTGAACAGGGTGAAGAACTGCATGAGTAGTGCATCCACGGCCAGCAGCTCGTCGCTGATGTGTCCGCTGGCCGCGGTGACGAAGGTGAAGACTGTGGCGAGGCAGACGGTGCGCAGGAAGATGTCGCCGTTGACCCGGAAGAAATGCCTCATGTCGTCCCAGCGGAGTATCTCGCGTGCCAAAGAGGTCCACCCGCCGATGGTGGCGGCGTTCCGCCGCTGACCATACTGGACAAAGAGTCCCCCGTAGCGCTTGGCTACGAAGAAGAGTCCCGCAGCCAGCCCGCAGTACTGCGCTATCACCGTGCCCCACGCCACACCGGCGATGTCCCAGTGGAGGACCGCCACGAAGAAGAGGCTGCAGCCGATGTTTACTAAGTTCAAGAAGATGGCTATCCACATGGGCAGCCGGGAGTTCTGCATTCCGATGAACCAGCCCTTGACGGCATAGAGTCCGAGGGTGGCGGGCGCCGCCCAGATGCGGATGAAGAAATATGTCAGCGCCATCTGCAGCACTTCGCTGCCGCTGTTTTGGAAGATGAGCAGTGCCAGGCGGCTCAGAGGCCACTGGAGCAGCAGCAATCCCAAGGCAATGAGGCTGGCTGCCGAGAAAGCCCGCACGAAGATACGGACGGCCTCCTCCATGTCGCCGGCTCCGTAGGCCTGGGCGGCAAAGCCGCTTGTCCCCATCCGCAGGAAACCGAAATTCCAGTAGATGAGGTTGAACAGTTGCCCGCCTATGGCTATGGCTCCGATATGCAGGGCGCTCAGATGCCCTACGATGGCCATATCTACCATGCCGAGCAGCGGCACGGTGATGTTGGTGACGATGTTGGGCAGTGCCAGCCCGAGGATGCGTTTGTTCAATTCGCTGTCTCCAATAGCCGCCGCACTATTTCAGCCTGCACGAAACGCTGTTCACAATCTCGCGGCTCTCTTTGTAGGAGACGAAGGCTATGAGCGAGCAGTTCCCTCTCGCGCAGTCGGACCTCAAATCTACCGGGACACGCACCATCCGTTTGGTGCCTGTCTTGCCGTCGGCCACCACGTCCATGCCCCATTCGTCGGTGACGATTTGGCGCAGCACGTGGTTCTGCTGGTAGTCGTCTAATTGCTCGCGTCCTCGCAGCTGGGATGTGTGGATGTCGTCTTCTATCACCAGTATGGTGAGGGTCAAGGCTTCGGTGATGTCCCGGTTGAACCCGATGTGCACCTCGGCGTAGGGCTTGCCCTCCTCCTCGCCGGCGTTCATGAGCAAACCGATGGAGGCTTGGTTGCCGATAACGGCATCCACCCGGTCGTCAAAGCCGGCGGCGGGGTCGAATGAGTCCCATGAGCCGCCGCTGCGTCCGCGGTTGAGGAGGGCTGAGGGCAGGGCTGCGCTCGACCCCATGAAGTAGTCGCACCAGCTGTTGCCTTTCTCGGTGCGCAGGTCGGGGTCGGTGGGCTTGATGGGTTCGCCAAAGGAGTTGTTGAAGTGTATCGAGGCCACATTCAGCCGGTCGCCGTATTTCTCCATGGCGGCGTGGATTACCTCGTCGGCCTCGGGGCAGTTCTTACACCGCACGCCGGTATATTTCTCCAAGAAGGCGCGCTGGGTGTCGGGGATGTTCTCATTGCTGTTGAACCAGGTGCCGGCTGCGCCGGAGAAGATGGTGTATTTTCCCTCTTCCACTTTGTCGCAGGACGTGAGGGTCATCAGTGCCGCACAGACTATGGCGGCGAATATGATGTGACGTTTCATGATTTGCTGATTCTTTGAGTCTGATTAAAACGAGGTGGTGAGGCTGAAGGTGAGGCCGTTGCTGGCCGGCACCTGACGGCACACGCCGCCAATGCACAGGAGGCCTTCGCGCTGCTTGCCGTAACCAATTTGCAGCCGTGTGGCTCCGTAGTTGTAGCCGAGGCTCACGTTGTAGTAGTTGCCTATGCCGTCGCGGTAGGCGTACTGGTCGCTCACGCTGACGAACCATTTGCTCAGGAAGTTGTATTCCACCAGCCCCATCAGCCAGTCGCCGCAGCGGCGGTCGTGGTTCTCGGTCTCTACGCCGCCCACCATGAATTTCTCGCCATACTTGCTGTCGCTGCCTAACCACTCGCCCTCAAAGCGGAGGACGTTCTTCTTATTCACCTTCCATGTGAGGTCGCACACCACCACGTTGTTGTGGTGCAGGTTGCCGATGTGGCCATCTACTTCGGGGTTGAACACCTGATAACCGTAGGTGGCGGTCAGCTTGACGGCCGAACTCAGCTTTTTGGCCACTTCCACCGTCACGTCGCCGTAGTAGAGGTCTCCGCACTTCAGCCACTTGGAGTTGTAGCCGTAGGTGCCGGCTCCGCCCACACGGGTGGTGTCCAATCCGGTGATGATGGCGCTGTTGATGTGCAGGTCGGTGCCGTATTTGCCGCCGAGGGCGGTCCCTTTCTTGAACTTGTACATCACGTCGCCCTGCAGCCCCATCTCGCCCGTCGCCTGGGTGGCGTAGGGGAACATACTGAGGAAGGCGTATGTGTGCTGCTTGGTGATGGCGGGGATGTAGTTGATGTAGAGCATCTGACCGCTCTCGCTGCGTACCGACTTGAAGCTCATGTTGTCCACCCGTTTGGCCTGGACGTTGGCGCTGAAGCCGCGCTGCGAGTAGGTGGCGTTGACCATCAGGGCTTCGCCCGGACGGTAGATGTAGCTGTTCATAATACTGGGGTCCTGTCCTTTGCGGGCGTACTCGGCTTGCAGGGAGAAGCCGCCGTAGCCCAAGTCCATGCGCACCGATCCGGCTCCCACGTTCAGCGGCAGGTTCAGCTTGTAGCCCGGCTGCTCGGCGTTCACGGTCTCGTCTTCTTCATATTTGCTCACAAAACCGGCTCCCACGGTGGCGTGGAACTTCGATCCTTCGAGCGATTTGATGAGGCTGTTGAAGCTCACCTCGCCGTCCAGTCCCCGCACCAGTCCGCGGCCGTAGTCCCAGTAGCAGCGCTGCTTGCCAATCACCCCTTTGAGGGTCACGCCGTTCACCGGCCGCCCTGTCACGCTCAAGCCCCGCAGGGCGTTGTCCATGCCGAGGTAGCGGTCTTCGTAGGCACGCAGTATCATGCCGTTGCCGAACTGCTCGTAGAAGTTGCCCGCCGTGATACTCAGCCGCTCGCGCTGGTAGCTGACAAAATAGTTGGCAACGCCCACCCCCTTATATTTGGCATCGAATCCCAGCATGGGGTTGAGGTAGCCCTCGATTCGGAGGCCTGCGCTGATGGCTCCGTTGGTGTAAAGCACGTCGGCCCGCATATTGCTGAGGAGTTTCTCGGCCACGTTGGTGGAGCCAATGACGCTGTCGGCTTTAGAAATCTGACCGTCTAATTGGACGTTGCCCGACACATGGCCGCCGCCCAGCACCTGGGCTTGCGACACAGCACCTGCGGCCACGCACAGGGCGGTCAGCAGGACTATTCTGTTGTTTCGTTTTTTCATGGTTGCTATGCTTTATTCGGCCGCCTCCTCTATGGGCTCTCCGGCAGCCACTTTCTTCACCACCTCATACAGTTCTTCTTCCTGTCCGTCAACGTAGCTGGTGTGCTGCCACACAATCTCGCCCTTTCCGTTCACCACAAAGGTGTGGGGCACGTTCACCACATTCATGGCGCGCTTGAAGTCTTGGTTCTGGTCCAAGTAGATTTCATAGTCCCACTCGTTGCCGTCGGCGTGGGGCTTCACGCGCGTGGCGCTGCGGGCGTCGTCAATGGAGACGGCCACCAGCTTCACCCCCGTTTCTTTCTGCCAGTTCTCATACACCTCTTTGATGGCGTTGAGTTCGCGGTTGCAGGGTTTGCACCAGGTGGCCCAAAAACTGATGATGATAGGCTTGCCGTCGTTTTGGATGACGGAAGTCTGAACCGAAGTGCCGTCCATGGCTTTGATGGTGACGTTCTGCGGTACGGTGTTCTGTGCTGTTGCTATGCCGGCAAGGGCGAGGCAAACCAGCGTGAGGAGAATCCTTTTCATAATGGTTAGTTTTGTTGGTATAATGATTTTCTGTTAATTGACAAACGGATTTGTTGTTTGATGATTACACCGGCTGGGGTGCCGTGGGCAGCAGGAGGCCGAGAAGCAGTTCTTTGACTTCGCTGTGGGGTAGGGGGGCTAAGGCTTTGCGGGCCAGGGCGGCGTGCCGTGCTATCAACGAGTCTGTATCGACATCGGCAGGCAGTTCGTGGCCTCCGTCGTTGATGTCGTCGCGTATTTGGTACACCACACCGTAGTGGTAGCCGAAGTCTTTCAGCCAGTCCTGCTCCTCGTTGTGCGGCACAGCGAAGTTGCGGGCGCCTATCTCGCAGCACGCCGCCATGAGGGCCGCTGTCTTGCGGCCGATGATGTCTATATAGACCTCTTCCTGCGGCCGGCTGCCCTTCTGTAGCGCCAGCTGCACCAGCTCGCCTTGGCACATGGCTCTCACGGCGTTGTTTACGATGGTCGCTGTCTCGTGGTCGTCTATCTCTTGCAGCAGCAGCATGACCTGAGCCAGATAGTAGTCGCCGCACAGCACTGCGGCTGGATTGCCCCAGCGTCCGCGGATGGAGGGTCGGCCGCGGCGGCTGTCCGAGTCATCTACCACGTCGTCGTGCATAAGGGTGGCGTTGTGGAGCATTTCCACGGCAGCGGCCATCAGAGCCGCCCGGCGGCGGTCGGCGTAGTGGGGGAAGAGTTTGGCCGACAGCAGCACCAGGATGGGGCGCAGCCGTTTGCCAGGAGTGGCGGCCAGATGGTTTCCCACCTCTTTCAGCAGCGGCACGTCTCCGCCTGCATGACGGTCGAAGGCGTCGCAAAACCAGCGGTATTCTTCTTCGATAGGTTGTCTTAGTTGTTCGAGGGTCATTGTTGTTAGGTTAGTTGGTACGCATCCCGGTGGTTGTCACCAAGGCGGTTTGGGTGTTGAGTTCGTCGCGGACGGCAATGGTGAAGGTGCAGAGGCTCCGCCCCCGCTTCACGCAGCAGGCTTCGGCGGTGAGCCGTGAGCCGCGAGCCGGCGAGAGGAACTGTATGCTGCTGCCTACCGACACCCAGCATAGCGGCTCGCCGTCCGCAATGCAGCGGCTGTTGGCAGCGGCGGCAAAGGCCAGGTCGGCCAGCGTAAACATGGCTCCGCCCATCACGGCGCCCATGGCGTTGCGGTGGCGGTCCTCCACCCGCAGGGTGCAGCGGGCATAGTCCTCGCGCACCTCTTCCACCTCGGCGCCGGTGGCTTCCGTGGCGTAGCGGTCGGCGGCAAACAGCGTCCGAGACTTATCCGTTAATGGAGTCATAGAGTGCCGAAATCTTGTTGTACAGGGGCTTCGAGGCCTTTACGAGCGGCATTCGCAGCACGTTGCTTATCTGCCCTTCAATTTCCAAGAGGGCTTTGACACCGGTGGGGTTGCCATCCTCAAAGATGGCGTTCATCATCGGCAGCAGCTTGTAGTGCAGCGGCAGGGCCTTCTTCCAGTCGCCCTTGAGGGCCAGTTTCACCATGGTGGACATCTCTTGCGGCAGGGCGTTGGCAATGACGGATATTACCCCGGTGGCTCCGAGGGCTATCATGGGGTAGGTGAGGGCGTCGTCGCCCGATATGACGGCAAAGTCGTCGGGCTTGTTGCACATTATCTGCATCACTTGGGCAATGTTGCCCGAGGCCTCTTTGATGCCTATGATGTTGGGACACTCTTGAGCCAGCTGCACTGTGGTCTCAGGGGCGATATTCACTCCCGTCCGTCCCGGCACGTTGTAGATGATCACGGGCACGGGCGAGGATTCGCTGATGTGCTTAAAGTGCTGGGCCAGACCCCGCTGGTTGGGCTTGTTGTAGTAGGGCGCCACCGACAGTATGCCGCTTATTCCGTCAAAGTTGGTCTTGGCGATGGTATCGGTGACGGCCAAGGTGTTGTTGCCGCCCATGCCCAGCATGATGGGTACGCGGCCGCCCACGCTTTCCACGATGAAGTCCTGCAGGGCGTGCCGCTCGGTCTCGGTCATGGTGGCTGCCTCGCTGGTGGTGCCGAGGGCCACTATGTAGTTGGCTCCGCCACCGATGATGTGGTTGATGAGCGACTCCAGCTTGCTGAAGTCTATGGTCTCCTGTTTTCTGAACGGGGTGACGAGGGCTACCCCGGTGCCGGCAAATATATTCTTCATTTCTTTGTGTGTTGTCTTTTTGGAAGTGAATAGTGGTCGGTGAATGGCTTGCTCTTTGCTGCTGTATGCTTTCTTGTCCTTTCGATTCTCTATGCTTTCTTGTCTGTTATCACGCTATTATTCGGTGTTCTTCTCACGGCAGGCTATTTCCGCACTTGCACCAGTAGCTTCAGTATGTTGGCGAGGTAGCCGTCCAGCACCCGGGGGCCGCTGCCTCGAATGAGCAGGTCGAAGGATTCGTTCTTCAATGGGTTGACCAAGTTGTCGGTGTCGTCGTAGCCCACCCGCAGCAGGCACTCCGCCCGCAGCACCACATACAGTCCGAACAGGTCGCCCGCAGGGGTGGTGTCTATCACCATGTCGTACTTGTAGCTGAGGAACAACGATATGAATGATTCGGTGGGCAGACCCGATTTCTCAAGCAATCCCTCGCAGTCTTCGGGCAGCTCGATGACTTGAACCATTATGCTGCGCATATTCATGTGGTGCGTAAACGACTGCAGCACTCCCCGCTCTTCTATGGTGAGGGCGTGAGCCACCACCCCGATGCTCTTCACGTTGTCCAGCGGCTTGATGCACTTCTTGTGCGGCACCAAGGCCAGGCGGGCGAGCAGTTTGTCGCGTTTGTGGGCTCTTATGGTTTCGATGAGGCTCATGTCTGTGTGGTCTTGGTCAGTTTGAAACTTTTGCGGTGGGCGGGGGTGGGGCCGAAGGCGGCGAGGGCGGCATAGTGGGCGGCGGTGGGATACCCCTTGTTCAC